>CALANQ010000087.1 GCA_937926025.1 uncultured Acidimicrobiales bacterium | reverse complement strand
ATCCGACGCGCGGCGCCGCGCTCACGGACTTCAAGCATGCCGAACTGGAACTCGCCGGGTTCCTGGACGATGACGCCGCGGAGGTCGACGCGCCGTCGGCGTCGCCGCAGTCGCTGCGCGGGGTCCAGCTGGCGTCGGACCGCGGGTGGACGGCGCCGGCGATGCCCGAGACGCCGCCGGCCTTCCCGCCGCTGCCGGAGAAGAAGTGAGGGTGACGATCGATGGCTGACGACACCACCGCGCCCCAGTTCAATGTGGGACTCGATCCGTTGACCCCGGTGCTCACCCGGAGCTGGCTGTCGCCGCGGTCGTGGCGCCGGGACAGCTACGAGCAGCTCGGCGGCTACGGGGCGCTACGGACCGCGATCACCGCCCAGCCTGAGCAGCTCGTGGAGCTGATGAAGTCCTCCGGGCTGCGCGGCCGCGGCGGCGCCGGCTTCCCCACCGGGCTCAAGTGGTCGTTCCTGCCGCCGCTCGGCGCGAAACCGCGGTACCTCGTGGTCAACGGCGACGAGTCCGAGCCGGGCACCTACAAGGACCGCCTCCTCATGGAGCGCGACCCGCACCAGCTCATCGAGGGCGTGCTCATCGCCTGCTACGCCGTCGGCTGCTCGCAGGCGTTCCTGTACGTCCGCGGCGAGATGGCCCACGCCCAGGAGCGCATCGCCGCCGCCCTCAACGAGGCCTACGCCGCCGGCTACGTCGGCAAGAACATCCTGGGCAGCGACTTCTCCGTCGACATCGTCCTGCACTGGGGTGCGGGCGCCTACATCGTCGGCGAGGAGCCCGCCCTCATCGAGAGCCTCGAGGGCAACCGGGGCATGCCCCGCCTGAAGCCCCCGTTCTTCCCGGCGGCCAAGGGCCTGTACCTGCAGCCCACCATCGTCAACAACGTGGAGACGCTGGCCAACCTGCCGTGGATCCTGTCCAACGGCGGGGCCGCGTTCGCCGCCCTCGGTGCCGAGAACTCCAAGGGCACCCGCATGTTCGCGGTGTCCGGGCACGTGCGGAACCCCGGCGTGTACGAGGTCGAGTTCGGCGTCACCACCTTCCGGGACCTGCTCTACGCGCCGGTCTACGGCGGCGGCATCCGCAACGGCAACGAGCTCAAGGCGTTCATCCCCGGCGGTGCGTCCGCCCCCTGGCTCTACCCCGAGCACCTCGACACCCCGCTCGAAGCGGGCGTCATCGGGAAGATGGGCACGATGCTCGGCTCGGGTGCCATCGTCGTGTTCGACGAGACCACCGACATGGTCAAGGCCTGCCTGCGCCTGGTGCGGTTCTTCGCCCGGGAGTCCTGCGGCAAGTGCACGCCCTGCCGAGAGGGCACCAGCTGGCTCGAGAAGATCCTCGAGCGCATCCTCGACGGCCACGGCCGCCCCGAGGACCTCGACCTGCTGCTCGACGTGTGCGACAACATCTCGGTCGGCATGAACTGGCCGCCCAAGCAGACCACCATCTGCCCGCTCGGCCAGAGCGCCACCACGCCGGTCGCCTCGGCGATCATGCGGTTCCAGGACGAGTTCGAGGCCTACCTCGGCGGCCCCGCCGAGATCACCGTCGAGGTGAAGGGCCCCGCGTTCGTCGGCCCCTACGTCGCCCCGGAGGTGACCTCCGTTGACTGACGTCGAGACCACCGTGTCCATCACCGTCGACGGCAAGCAGGTCGACGCCAAGCCCGGCGAGCTCGTCATCGATGCCGCCGAGCGCAACGGCGTCTACATCCCGCGCTTCTGCTACCACCACCGCATGGAGCCGGTCGGCATGTGCCGGATGTGCCTCGTCGAGGTCGACACCGGCCGCGGCCCGGCGCTCCAGCCCAGCTGCATGCTCACCGTCGCCCCCGACATGGTCGTGGAGACCGAGTCGCCGGTGGCCAAGAAGGCCCAGGACGGCATCCTCGAGTTCCTCCTGATCAACCACCCCCTGGACTGCCCGGTGTGCGACAAGGGCGGCGAGTGCCCCCTGCAGGACCACACCATCGCCTTCGGCCCCGGCGAGAGCCGGTTCGTCGAGGAGAAGCGGCACTACGAGAAGCCCATCGCCATCAGCGACAACGTCTACCTGGACCGCGAGCGCTGCATCCTCTGCGACCGCTGCACCCGGTTCGCCAAGGACGTCGCCGGCGACACGCTGATCCACTTCCAGGACCGCGGCAACGGCACCCAGGTCAACACCTTCCCGGACCACCCGTTCGCCTCGTACTTCTCCGGCAACACCGTGCAGATCTGCCCGGTGGGCGCCCTCACGGCCAAGCCGTACCGCTTCAAGGCCCGCCCGTGGGACCTCGACGTCGTCGAGTCCACCTGCATGGGCTGCTCGGTCGGCTGCCGGGTCGTGGTCGACGCCTCCCGCAACGAGGTCCTGCGTCTCGTGGGCGTGGACTCGGACCCGGTCAACTGGAGCTGGCTCTGCGACAAGGGGCGGTTCGGCTTCGAGGCCATCGGCGCCGACGGCCGCCTCGGTGCGCCGCTCGCCAAGGACACCACCGGCACCCTCGCCGAGACCCGCTGGGCCGACGCCCTCACCGCCGCCGCCCGGGCCATCAAGTCCGGCCTGGACCGCAGCGGCCCCTCGGGCACTGCGGTCATCGGCGGCGCCCGCCTCACCAACGAGTCGCAGTACGCCTGGGCCAAGCTGGCCAAGGGCGTCATCGGCACGGACTCCGTCGACGCCCAGCTGGGCGACGGCCTGCCCGCCGCCGCCGTGGCCGCCCTGCCGCAGGCCACCATCGACGAGGCCTGCGCCGCCGGCGGCACGCTGCTGGTCATCGGGTCGGACCCGAAGGACGAGCTGGCGGTGCTGTTCCTGCGCATCCGCGACGCCGTCACCCGCCACAAGGCCACCGTCATCGAGCTGGCGCCTGTGCCCACCTCGCTCACCGACCTGGCCGCCCGCTCGGTGCGCACCGTCCCCGGTGCCGTCAACGAGACCGTGGCCCAGATCATCGCCGGCACCGGCGACCTCGCCGCCGTCCGCGACCAGCTGGCCAAGGGCCCCTTCACGGTGCTGCTCGGCCGGGGCTCGGTGGCCGAGAGCCCCGACGCCGTCATCGCCGCCGCCAGCGCCCTGCTCGACGCCTTCCCCGACGTGCGCTTCCTGTCGGGCCTGCGCCGCAGCAACGTCCACGGCGCCATCGACTTCGGCCTCGCCCCCGGGCTGCTGCCGGGCCGGGTGGCACTCGACGAGGGTCAGGACTGGTTCTCCCGCTTCTGGAGCACGGTGCCCGCCGAGACCGGCCGCGACACCGCCGGCATCCTCGCCGCCGCCGCCGAGGGCAAGATCGACACCCTCATCCTCCTCGGCGCCGACCCGCTGGGCGACTTCCCGGACAAGGTGCTCGCCGAGCGCGGCATCGCCGGGGCCCGCACCGTCATCGCTGTCGACACCATGGCCAACGCCTCCACGCTGGCCGCCGACATCGTGCTGCCCGCCGCCGGGTTCACCGAGGTCGACGGCACCCACACCAACATCGAGGGCCGCATCTCCGTCGTGAACCAGAAGGTCACGGCGCCCGGCACCGCCCGCCCGGACTGGATGATCGCCGCCGAGCTGGCCTTCCGCCTCGGCGCCGACCTCCAGCTCACCTCGGTCGACGACATCTGGGACGAGATCTCCGAGATCTCCGTCCGCCACCGCGGCATCACCGTCGCCGACCTGGCCACCGAGACCGACGGCATCGTGCTGCGGCCCGCCGCCGCCCCGGCTCCCGATGCCGCGGTGGAGACCAACGCCGATGCGGAGTCCGTGGCCGACGCCGAGGCCCAGGAGCACGCCGTGGCCGCCGGTGCGGCCGACGACGTCGCCGAGGCGGAGGCCGAGGAGGCCGCCGCCACCGTGGCCCAGGCCGAAGCCGAGGCCGAAGGGGCGACCGCCGAGTCCGAGGAGGCCGACGTGCCCGCCGAGCCCGCCGGCCCCGCCCAGGTGTCCCTCGACGCTCCGGCCTACGAGGCCCCGGCGGTCGACGCCTACTCGCTGCGGCTGGTCACCTACCGCAAGCTGTTCGACCTCGGCACGCTGGTGCAGGCGGCGCCCTCGCTGGCCGGCCTGGCCGCCGGACCGGCCATCGCCGCCAACCCGTCGGACCTCGATCGCCTCGGCGTCGGCGCCGACGACCGGGTGAAGATCTCCTCGTCCCGCGGCTCGCTCACCGCCACCATCACGCCCGACGCCACCGTCCCGGTCGGCACCGTGGCCATGGCGGTCGGGCAGGGCGCCCCCTCGCCGAGCGCCCTGATCGATGCCACCGCACCGGTCACCGAGGTCCGGGTGGAGACGCTCGCATGATCGTCGGCGCAGATCCCCTCTTCCAGGACGGCGTCGGCCTCGTCGTCTTCCTCATCGTGCTGGGCAAGGCCGCCATCACGCTGGCCATCACCCTGCTGGCCACCATGTTGATGATCTGGTTCGAGCGCAAGATCATCTCGGACCTCCAGAACCGCATCGGTCCCAACCGGGCCGGCCCCTTCGGCATCCTCCAGACCCTGGCCGACGGCCTCAAGGTGCTCCTCAAGGAGGACCTGGTCCCGGACAAGGCCGACAAGTGGGTCTTCCGCCTGGCGCCGATCCTCACCATGGTCCCGGCGTTCATCGTCTTCGGCCTGATCCCGCTCGGCGGCGACTTCCGCGACGGCAACGCCGGCATCGTCCACATCTTCGGCCACGACACCACGCTGCAGCTCGCCGATCCCGGCGCCGGCGTGCTGGTCATCTTGGCCATGTCGTCCATCGCCGTCTACGGCGTCATGCTCGCCGGCTGGTCGTCGGGCTCGAAGTACCCGCTGCTCGGCTCGGTCCGCGCCAGCGCCCAGATGGTCTCCTACGAGGCGGCGCTCGGCCTGGCCGTGCTCACCGTGGTGCTCACCGCCGGCACGCTGTCGGTCAACGGCATCGTCGCCTCGCAGAGCAACTACAGCTGGAACCTGTGGGTCACCGGGCTGATCCCGTTCGTGATCTTCAGCCTGGCCGCCACCGCCGAGCTCAACCGCCCGCCGTTCGACCTCGTCGAAGCCGAACAGGAGCTGGTGGGCTCGTTCCAGACCGAGTACTCCGGCTTCCGGTTCGCCATCTTCTACCTGGCCGAGTTCCTCAACGCCATCACCATGGCGGCCATCATCGTCACGCTCTTCCTCGGCGGCCCCAACGGCCCCGAGCTGCCGGTGCTGCCCGGCTGGGCGTGGGGCTTCGTGTTCTTCTTCCTGAAGATCATCGTGATCCTCTACGTGTTCGTCTGGGTCCGGGCCTCGGTGCCCCGGGTCCGCTACGACCAGCTCATGGACCTCGGCTGGAAGCTGCTCATCCCGCTCGGGCTGGGCTGGCTCCTCCTGCTCACCGCCCTGCGCGTCGCTTCCGACGAGGGCTGGGGCTTCGCCGGCATGCTCGCCACCGCGGTGGCCGGCGTCGGGATCATGGCCGTCTGCTACGCCGTGCTGCTGCTCGCCATGCGCGTGGCCCGCCGGAACCGCCAGCCCGAAGGGGTGATCGACTGATGGGGTACCTCGGAGGCTTCGCGGTCACCTTCCGCCAGCGGGGCAAGAAGCAGCGCGTCACCAAGGAGTACGCGAAGGACGAGGGCGGCAAGCGCGACAAGCCGGTGCGCCTGCACGGCCGCCACGTGCTGAACCGCTACGAGGACGGCATGGAGAAGTGCATCGGCTGCGAGCTCTGCGCCGGTGTCTGCCCCGCCAAGTGCATCTACGTCCGCGGCGCGGACAACGACCCGGCTGATCCGGTGTCGCCCGGGGAGCGCTACGGCTTCGTCTACGAGATCAACTACCTCCGGTGCATCCACTGCGACCTGTGCGTGGAGGCCTGCCCCACCGAGGCCATCACCGAGAGCAAGCTGTTCGAGTTCTCGTTCACCAACCGCCAGGACGCCATCTACACGAAGGCCGAGCTGGTGGTGGGCGACGACGGCCTGCCCCAGCAGCTCCCCTGGGAGGACTGGACCGACCTGGCCACCGTGGCCAAGAACTCCAGCGCCTGGGTGCGCGCCACGGCCCCCGGCGGCAGCGCCGACTACGTCGGCAAGGTCGGCTGGAGCGGCGAGCTGGGCTTCGGCGTCAAGGACCCGGAGCTGGGCCAGACGGCACCGTCCGCCGCCCCCGCGGCGGTTGATCACGGCCACGGAGGCGGTCACTGATGGGCGTCGAACAGGTCGTCTTCATCATCGGGGCGCTCATCTGCCTCTGCGGCGCCGCCGGCGTCATCGGGTTCCGCAACCCGGTGCACTGCGCCCTCAGCCTGGTGGCCACCCTCTTCGGCATCGCCGTGCTGTTCATCGCCCTCGAGGCCGAGTTCCTGGCTGCGGTCCAGATCATCGTCTACGCCGGCGCCATCGTCGTCATGTTCCTCTTCGTGATCATGCTGCTGGGCGTCGACCAGACCGACGACATCGGCTTCGAGCCGTTGAAGGGCCAGCGCCCCGCCGCCATCGTGGCCGGCGCGCTGCTGGTGGTCGGCCTGATCGCCATCATCCTCCTCGGCGCCGCCACCGGCGAGCCCTCCGCCACCGCCAAGGTCGAGCCGCTGGTGCCCAACGTGGAGCAGCTGGCCCGGTCGCTCTTCACCGACTACCTGTACGCCTTCGAGATCACCTCGGTGCTGCTGGTCATCGCCGTGGTCGGTGCCGTCTCGCTCGCCCGGCACCGCCGCGACGCGTTCATCGACGAGCTGCCCCACGACGAGATCCCCGAGCCCGAGGTCGCGCCGTCCGACGAGGTGACCGCATGATGCTCGCCGCCGCTGCCATGGGCTCCGAGCCGTACCTGATCCTCGGCGCCATCCTCTTCGCCATGGGCGCGGTCGGCCTGCTGATCCGCCGCAACGCCCTGGTGATGTTCATGTGCGTGGAGCTGATGCTCAACGCCGTGAACCTCTCGTTCGTGGCCCTGTCCCGCGAGCTCGACGACCTCGGCGGTCAGATCGCCGTGTTCTTCGTGCTGGTGGTGGCCGCCGCCGAGGTCGTGGTCGGCCTCGGGATCATCGTGTCCATCTTCCGCCGTCGCCAGGGCGCCACGGCCGATGACCTGTCCGTGCTGAAGGGCTGAGGCAAGCGTGAACGACCTCATCTGGCTCATCCCCGCGTTCCCGCTGGCGGGCTTCGTGCTCCTCGTGGTGTTCGGCCGCCGTCTCGGCGAGCCGCTGGCCGGTTGGCTGGCCACCGCCATGGTCGCCGGCTCGTTCGCAGCGTCGGTCGCCACGTTCTTCGCCCTCCAGGGCGAGACCGTCCACGAGCGGGCCTACACCGTCACCCTCTGGGACTGGCTGCCCGTCGGCGGCCTCCAGGTCGACTTCGGCTTCCTGGCCGATCCGCTGTCGATCACCATGTGCCTGTTCGTCACCGGTATCGCCACCCTGATCCACCTGTACTCCATCGGGTACATGCACGGGGACCCGAAGTTCTCCAAGTTCTTCGTCTACCTGAACCTGTTCGTCTTCTCGATGCTGATGCTGGTGCTGGGCGACAACATGCTCATCACCTTCCTCGGCTGGGAGGGCGTCGGCGCCTGCTCCTACTTCCTGATCTCCTTCTGGTTCACCGAGGACGCCAACGCCTCGGCCGGCAAGAAGGCGTTCGTCACCAACCGCATCGGTGACTTCGGCTTCATGGTGGCGATCTTCTTCACCTTCGGCGCCCTCGGCACCATCAACTACACGGGCATCGTGGCCGCCTCGCCGAGCCTGGCCACCACCACCGCCACCGTCATCGCCGCCATGCTCTTCCTCGGCGCCTGCGGCAAGTCCGCCCAGCTGCCCCTGTACGTGTGGCTGCCCGACGCCATGGCCGGCCCCACCCCGGTCTCGGCGCTCATCCACGCCGCCACCATGGTCACCGGCGGCATCTACCTCCTGGCCCGCATGAACCCGGTCATCGCCGAAGCGTCCAGCTGGGTGCCGTGGATGATCGCCATCGTCGGTGCGCTCACCGCGCTCTTCGCCGCCACCATCGCCGTGGCCCAGAACGACATCAAGAAGGTGCTGGCCTACTCCACGGTGAGCCAGCTGGGCTTCATGTTCCTGGCCATCGGGTCCGGCGCCTACATCGCCGCCCTCTTCCACATGATACCCACGCCTTCTTCAAGGGCCTGTTGTTCCTCGGCTCCGGCTCGGTGATCCACGGCATGGAGGGCGAGCAGGACATGCGGCGCATGGGCGGCCTGTTCAAGAAGATGCCCATCACCGCCGTCACGTTCATCGTCGGCTGGCTGGCCATCATCGGCTTCCCGTTCTTCGCCGGCTTCTTCTCGAAGGACGAGATCCTCCTCTTCGCCTTCGACAAGAGCCCGGTGCTGTGGCTCATCGGCATGGCCGCCGCCGTGCTCACCGGCTTCTACATGACCCGCCAGGTGATCATGGTCTTCTTCGGGGAGCCCCGCTGGGACCGCCCCATGGAGGAGGCCGTGCCGGAGCTCTACGCCGAGCGCGAGGCCGCCGGCATCCACCCCGGCCACGGCGCCGGTCCGGTCGAGCCCATCCACCCGCACGAGTCCCCGTGGACCATGACGGTGCCGCTCATCATCCTGGGCCCGCTCGCGCTCATCGGCGGCTGGCTCAACTCCGCCTTCTGGGAGCGGGGCAAGTTCCTCGAGCACTGGCTGGAGCCGGTGGTCGAGTTCGGTGAGGCGCACCTGGTGCACGCCAACACCACCGAGGAGAAGATCATCCTCGGCTTCGCCGCCACCCTCGCCGGTCTGGCCGGCCTCCTCGCCGCCTGGTTCGTGTACGGCCGCAACAAGGGCGAGGCCAAGGACCGCATCGAGCTCAAGGTGCTGGCCAAGGGCTGGTACTACGACTCGTCCATCGCCGCCTTCATGGGCGGCCCGGGCCGCAAGGGCTTCGATGCCATCGCCTGGTTCGACAAGCACATCATCGACGGCGCCGTCAACGGTGTGGCCTCGGTGGTGAAGGTCAGCTCCGACAAGGGGCGCACCGTCCAGACCGGCTACGTCCGCAACTACGCCCTCGGCCTGCTGATCGGCGCCATCGTCGTCGCCGGCCTCATCCTCACGAAGGCGGTCTACTGATGAACGCCTTCCTCCTGGCCTCCGAAGGCGGCCACGCCACCGCCGCCGACCCGTCGTTCCCCCTGCTGTCGGTCCTGGTGCTGACCCCGGTGGTCGGCGCCCTCCTGGTGGCGATGATCTCCAAGCGCCGCCCGGAGCTCACCAAGCAGGCGGCCGTCCTGTTCTCGCTGGTCACCGGCGCCCTCGCCATCGTTGGTCGACGACGTCCAGTGGCTGAAGAACCCCGACATCTCGTGGAAGCTCGGCGTCGACGGCATCTCGCTGTGGATGGTCGCCCTCACCGGCATCCTCTTCCCGATCGCCATGCTCGGCGCCCCGCCGCACGACGAGGAGAAGCCGTTCTACGCGTGGCTCCTGGTGCTCGAGGCCGGCTGCCTCGGGGCCTTCCTGGCGCTCGACACCTTCCTCTTCTTCGTGTTCTTCGAGATCGTCCTGGTCCCGATGTACTTCTTGATCAGCGGGTGGGGCTACGGCGAGCGCAAGTACGCCGCCACCAAGTTCTTCCTGTACACGATGTTCGGCTCGGCCTTCATGCTGGTCGGCACCGTGGCGCTCAGCTACCTGCACGCCAAGGGCGGTCCGGTCACCTTCGACCTCCAGGTCCTGGCCGAGCAGCAGGGCGTCCTGGCGCAGAGCACGCAGCGCCTGCTGTTCGTGTCGTTCGCCATCGCCTTCGCCGTCAAGGTGCCGATCTTCCCGGTGCACACCTGGCTGCCCGACGCCCACACCCAGGCGCCCACGGCCGGCTCGGTGATCCTCGCCGGCGTCATGCTGAAGCTCGGCACCTACGGGTTCCTGCGCTACGGCCTCTACCTCTTCCCCGAGGCCTCGGCCTGGGCCGCGCCGGCCATGGTCACCCTCGGCGTCATCGGCATCATCTACGGCGCCGTCTGCGCCACCATGCAGAAGGACCTCAAGCGCCTCGTGGCCTACTCCTCGGTGGCCCACATGGGCTTCATCGTGCTGGGCATCTTCGCCATCACCCGCCAGGCCCTCGACGGCTCGGTGCTGCAGAGGGTCAACCACGGCGTCTCCACCGGCGCGCTCTTCCTGCTGGTCGGCTTCATCTACGAGCGCCGCCACACCCGGGAGATCTCGGAGCTCAAGGGCCTCCAGAAGCCGGCGCCGAAGATGGCCGCCGTCTTCACCCTGGTCATGCTCTCGTCCATCGGCCTCCCGGGCCTGAACGGCTTCGTCGGCGAGTTCCTGATCCTGATCGGGTCGTTCCTCACCGTCCGCTGGTGGGCCGTGGTGGCCGTCACCGGCGTCATCCTCGCCGCCCTGTACCTGCTCTGGGCCTACCAGCGGGTCTTCCACGGCACGCCCGACGACGCCAACAAGGACTTCAAGGACATCAAGTTCACCGAGGCCCTGGTCATGGCCCCGCTGCTGTTCCTCATCGTGTTCATGGGCCTGTTCCCGAAGCCGTTCCTCGATCGCATCGAGCCGTCGGTCGACAAGCTCGTGCACCACGTCGAGGCCAACTCGGACCACAAGGAGCCCACCGTCTCCACCAAGGGCGACGAGGTCGTCCCCGAGTCCGAGCGCCGCTCCGAGGCCGAAGGGGCCGCCGAGGGCGAGCACGCCGCCGACACCGGTGACGGCCACGGCAGCGAGGAAGGCGAATGATGCTGGCCGAAGTCGAGCGCCTCAGCACTCCCCAGGTGGAGTGGTCGGGGCTGCTCCCCGTCCTGATCCTGCTGGCCGGCGCCGTCCTGCTGATGGTGCTCGGCGCCCTCACCCCGCGCCGTCCCAAGGTGCCGTGGCACGCCGGGTTCACCGTGGTCACCGCCGTGGCCGCCATGGTCTCCACCACCTTCCTGTGGTGGCGGGTCCGCGACGACGGCCCCATCGCCGCCGTTGCCGACGCCGTCCGCGTCGACGGCCTCAGCCTCTACCTGGGCTTCGCCATCCTCTGCGCGGTCGTGCTGGCCGCCCTGCTCACCCACGGGTACCTCCAGCGCGAGCGGCTCGAGGGCTCCGACGCCTACGTCCTCTTGCTGCTGTCCGCCGCCGGCGGCCTGATCATGTGCGGCGCCAACGACCTGCTGGTGCTGTTCCTCGGCCTGGAGATCCTCTCCATCGCCGTCTACGTCCTGGCCGGCATCCACGTCCGCCGGGCCCGCTCCGGCGAGGCGGCCCTCAAGTA
>CALANQ010000086.1 GCA_937926025.1 uncultured Acidimicrobiales bacterium | reverse complement strand
TCGGCCCGCATTGTTCCACCCGCCTGCGCCGTCGGCCACCGCTCGGACCGAGGGTGGAACCGGTCTCACCCTTCGGGGGTCACCTCGCCCGCACGCGGGCGCGAGCGATCCGGTCCGGACCTGGTGGGCTCAGGCGTCGGCGGTGACGGCGTCCTTGGCCAGGGCGGTGGCCCAGGGGTAGTCCGGCTTGCCGCTGGGGGAGCGCTGGATCTCCGGCACGAACACCAGGTGGCGGGGCACCTTGTAGCGGGCGACGTGGTTGCGGGCGTGCTCGGCCAGCTCGTCGAGCGTGGGCTCGGGTTCGCCGTCGCGCACCTGGACCACCGCGCACACGGCCTGGCCCCAGCGCTCGTCAGGGACGCCCACGACGAGCGTGTCGTACACGGCCGGGTGGGCCTTCAGGACGCCCTCGACCTCCTCGGGGAAGATCTTCTCGCCGCCGGAGTTGATGCACACCGAGCCGCGGCCGAGCAGCGTGATGGTGCCGTCCTCCTCGTGGCGGGCGAAGTCCCCGGCCACCACGTAGCGGGTGCCGTCGGGGGCGGTCACGAAGGTCTCGGCGGTCTTCTTGGGGTCCTTGTAGTACCCGACCGGGATGTTGCCGCCTCGAGCCAGCTTGCCGATGACGCCGGTGCCGGGTGGCAGCGGGTTGAGCTCGTCGTCGAGGACCACGGCGTCGCGGCCGGCCCTGACGGTGACGCCGCCGGACTGGACGAGCGTCTCGCCCTTGGTCTGCACGACCATGCCGTTCATGCCGCCCTCGGAGGAGCCGATGGCGTCGACGATCATGATGTTGGGCAGCAGCTCGAACAGCCGGTCCTTCAAGCTGGGCGAGAAGATGGCGGCGCTGGACGAGAGCACGAACAGCGACGAGAGGTCCCAGCGGTCCGGGTTGGCCTCCAGCGCCTCGGTCAGCGGGCGGGCCATGGCGTCGCCGGTGATGACGAGCGTGGTGACCTTGTCCTTCTCCACGGAGTCCCAGATGGCCTCGCCGGAGAACTTCGGCACGAACACCACGGTGTTGCCCTCGAAGAAGAAGCGCAGGGCGCCCCACTGGGCGGCGCCGTGCATGAGCGGCGGGGCGTTGAGGGTGACCATCGGGGCGGGGGAGGCGGCCGCCTTCTCGGCGAGCTGCATGCCGTGGGTGACGCGCTCGTTGGTGTAGGCGTCGACGCCGCCGCCGAGGGCGTAGAAGACGTCCTCGTGACGCCAGACCACGCCCTTGGGCATGCCCGTGGTGCCACCGGTGTAGATCATGTAGAGGTCGTCGTCGGTGCGGGGGAGGACGGGGCGCTCGGCGCTGGCCGAGGCGGTGGCGTCCTCCCAGGCGACGGCGCCGATGCGGGCCGGGTCGAGGTCCGAGTCGTCGTCGATCATGACGAAGTGCCGCAGCGCCGGCGCCTTCTCCCGCACGGCCTCGATGCGGTCGATGTACTCCCGGCTGTGCACCAGGGCGACCAGGTCGGCGTTGTCGAACAGGTAGGCCAGCTCGTCCTCGACGTAGCGGAAGTTGATGTTGATCGGCACGGCGCGGATCTTGAAGATCGCCACCATGGCGATCATCCACTCGGCGGAGTTCTGGCCGTAGATCCCGATGTGGTCGCCCACGCCGAAGCCCTGCTCCAGCAGGTGGTTGGCCAGCTGGTTGGCCTCGGCGTCGAGCTCGGCGAAGGTCAGCGAGCGGTCTCCGCAGACCAGCGCCATGCGGTCTGGCACGGCGTCGACGGCGCGCTCGAACAGGTCGGCGATGTTGAACCCCATCGGGCTGTTCTACCACCCGAATGAGAACGTGTTCTCATTTCCCTGACGGTCCGTCAGGTCGGGTCGGTCAGGTCAGGTCGGCTCGCATCGGTGCGGGGTTGGCTGGCGGGATGCCGTCGGCCGCCGGAGCGTCCAGCGGGGCCGGATCCTCCGGGGCCGCCGCGTCGGCCAGGAGCTTGGCGGCGTGCTGGAGCTCCTCGAGGGCGGGCTTCACCCGGTCGGCCATGTCCCACACGTCGGGCACCAGCTCGCGGTCCACCATGAAGCCGAAGTCGACCGACCCGCGGTAGCTCATGACGGTGATGTTGAGGCCGACGCCCTCCATGACCGGGCCCATCGGGTAGGCCGCCACCATCTCGGCGCCGGCGTAGTAGAGCGGGAAGTTGGGCCCGGGGACGTTGGAGATGATGACGTTGTGGATGGGCCGGTGGCTGTCGGCCAGGCCCCAGCTGGAGTACAGGCGCGACGCCAGGTTGAACGTGTTGGGCGCCGCGTACTCGGCCCAGTTCTGGAGCATGTCGGCACCGACGGCCTTGTGCTCCTCCTTGGCGCCCACGGTGCACGCCTGGATGGCCCGGATGCGATCGACCGGATCCTCGAGCTGCGTGTCCAGGGTGGCGAACATGGCCGACACCTTGTTGCCGGGCGCGGTGTCCTCGCCGCTGCGGACCGACACGGGGCAGGCCGCCACGAGCGGGGTCTCGGGCACGTCCTCGTTGGCCAGCATGTAGGACCGCAGCGTGCCGGCGCAGAGCCCGAGGACGACGTCGTTGACGGTGCAGTCGAAGGCGTCCTTGAGGGCCTTCACGTCGTCGAGCGTGACCCGGGCGAAGCCGACGGACCGCAGCGGCGACAGGCTGCCGTTCCAGGACGTGCGGGGGGCGGTGAGCGGGGCGGCGCCGGTCTTGCCGGACTCCCCGCTGCGCCGGCCCTGGGCGACCCGGTTGCCCGAGGCCACCGTGTCGCCGAGGAGCTTGGGCAGGGCGATGAGCTTGCGGACCCGGCTGGCGGCGGCGTGGCCGAGCAGCTCGAAGTCGTTGGGGATGTGCTCGGGCTCGTGCTCCGCGGGCGGGGGCGGCTCGGCGGCCTTGAGGATCAGTTCCTTCAACCGTTCGCGCGCATCCTCCCGGTTGCGCTCCTGGCTGCGGAAGCGGTTCGCCTCGATCATCAGCACGCCATCCTTGGAGACCTTGCGGCCGGCCAGCTTCTCGGCATTCGCCTTGATGCGCTCGCTGAGCGAGGGCGAGTTGCGCAGGTCGAAGAAGAGCTGCACCGCGGTCGAGACCTTGTTGACGTTC
>CALANQ010000085.1 GCA_937926025.1 uncultured Acidimicrobiales bacterium | reverse complement strand
CTCGCCAGTTGGCTTCGTGCACGAGGGGTGGGATGTGGCCGATCTCGCCGTGGAGGCGGGCGGGGTTGTACCAGTCGATCCACTCGATGGTCGCGAACTCAGCCTGGGCTCGGGTGCGCCACGGTCCGCGGGCGCGGATGAGGCGGAGTCGTCCGGATCGGTGACGAGACCATGAGCCGCCGGAGCGAGGGCGAACGGGCGGCGCTGCGCGCCCGGTCGATCGGCATGCTCTTCCAGTCCGGCAACCTCGTCGATCACCTCACCGTCGAGCAGAACGTGCAACTCGCCCAGCGCCTCGCTGGCCCGGTCGAACGGGCGGCGGCGCGCGACCTGCTGGAGTCGGTGGGCCTGGGCGACCGGGCTGCGAGCACGCCGCCGACGCTGTCGGGCGGCGAAGCGGCCCGTGCGGGCCTCGCCGTCGCCCTGGCCACGACCCGACGGTGATCCTCGCCGACGAACCGACCGGCGAGCTCGACGAGGGCACCGCCGACCGGCTCCTGGCGCTGCTCCGGGCCCGTGCCGATGCCGGAGCTGCGGTGCTGATCGTGACCCACGACCTGCACCTGGCCGCAAACGCCGACCGGCGCATCTCCCTCCGCGACGGCCGGATCGAATCGGAGGCGATCCGATGAGCACCGACCCGGCCCTGGTCCGCGCCGTGAACGCATCGAGGACCTTCGGGACCGGCCCGGGAGCCGTCGTGGCCGTCCACGACGTCACCTGCGCGGTCCTGCCGGGCGACGAGATCGCCCTCACCGGCCCCTCCGGTTCGGGCAAGACCACGCTGCTCCACCTGATCGCAGGCCTGGACCGCCCCACCGGAGGGTCCGTCACCTGGCCGGCGATCGGCCCTGCGTCGGCGCTCCGACCCGGACCCGTCGCTGTGGTCTTCCAGGCCCCGAGCCTGCTGCCGGCCCTCGACGTCGCCGAGAACGTCGCCCTCCCGCTGCTGCTCGAACGTGTCGACCGCGCCGACGTCGCCGCATCGGCTCACCGGGCCCTCGGCCTTCTCGACCTCGCCGGTCTCGCCGGCAAGCTGCCCGAGGAGCTGTCGGGCGGCCAGGCGCAGCGCGTCGCCATCGCCCGGGTCCTCGCCGGTCGGCCGCAGCTGATTCTCGCCGACGAACCGACCGGCCAGCTCGACCACCACAACGCCGCCTCGGTCGTCGAGGCGCTGCTCGCTGCCGCCGAGGACACCGGCGCGGCCTTGCTCGTCAACACCCACGACCGCGAGGTCGCCGACCGACTGCGGGTTCGCTGGACCATGGCGGACGGCGGCCTGACCACCACGGAGACGGCACCATGCTGACCCGACAGAAGCCGTCCACCGCACGACTCGCCGCCACCTGGATCACCGGCCTGACCGTTCGGCGCGGCGGCCGGCTGGCCGCCACCGCGCTGGGCGTCGCCCTCGCCGTGGGCCTGCTCGCATCGATCGGCACGTTCCTCTCCTCATCGAAGGCCACCATGACCGCGAGGGCGATCGAGACGGTCGCCGTCGACTGGCAGGTCGAAGCGCAGCCGGGCAGCGACCCCGCCGCCGTGGCCAAAGCGGTCGCGGCCGCACCGCACGTCAGTTCCTCGGAGACCGTTCCCTTCGCCACCGTCGACGGGTTCGAGTTCGACAACGGATCGCCCGTCCAGACGACCGGCGCCGGCCAGGTGCTCGGCCTTCCCGACGGCTACCGCTCCCTGTTCCCCGGCCAGATCCGCGACCTCGCTGGCGCCTCGAAGGGCGTCCTGTTGTTCCAGCAGACCGCCGCCAACCTCCAAGCCGCCCCCGGCAGCACCATCACCGTCAAGCGGGCCGGGATGGACCCGGTGACGGTGACCGTCGACGGGGTGGTGGACCTCCCACAGGCCGACACCCTCTTCCAGAAGGTCGGCGCCCCCGTCGGCGCCCAGGCCCAGGCGCCGCCAGACAACGTGCTCCTCGTGCCGGCGTCCACCTGGCACGAGCAGTTCGACCCACTCGCGGCGGCGCGGCCCGACCTCGTGACGACCCAGGTCCACGCGCGCCTCGACCACCGCCTGCCGAAGGATCCGTCCGCGGCCTACAGCACCACCACCGGCCAGGCCCGCAACCTGGAGGTGAAGCTGGCCGGTGCCGGCCTCGTCGGCGACAACCTCGGTGCCACCCTTGCCGCGGCCCGCAGCGACGCCCTCTACGCCCAGGTCCTGTTCCTGTTCCTCGGGGTCCCCGGAGCCGTGCTCGCCGGTCTGCTGACCGCAACCGTCGCCGGCGCCGGACGGGACCGTCGACGACGCGAGCAGGCCCTGCTGCGCACCCGGGGAGCCACCACCAGCCAGCTCGCCAAGCTCGGGCTCGCCGAAGCCGGTCTCGTCACCGTCATCGGTGGCGCCCTCGGACTGGGCCTGGCGGCCGTGGTCGGGGCCGCAGCGTTCGGCACGGCAGGCTTCGGCGCCTCGACCGACGCCGCGGTCGCCTGGTCGCTCGGTGCGGTCCTCGCCGGCCTGGTCATCGCCGCCACGTCGATCGCCCTGCCCGCGTGGCGAGATGCCCGCGACACCACGGTGGCGACCTCCCGGCTCACCACGGGGCGGGCGCGGTCGCCGCGCTGGATGCGGTGGTACCTCGACCTGCTCCTGCTCGCCGCGGCCGCCACCGTGTTCTGGCTCACCTCACGCGGGGGCTACAAGCTGATCCTCGCCGTCGAAGGCGTCCCCACGATCTCCGTCAGCTACTGGGCGTTCGCCGGGCCGGCCCTGCTCTGGCTGGGAGCAGGGCTGTTCGCCTACCGGCTCACCGATCTGGTCCTGAACCGCGGTCGCCGCCTCGTGTCCGCCGCGATCTCGCCCCTCGCCGGCGGCCTGGCCGACACCGTCGCCTCCACGCTGCGCCGGCAACGGCGCCAGATCGCACGAGGCGCCGCACTCGTGGCCCTCACCATCGGGTTCGCCGCCTCGACCGCCGTCTTCAACAGCACCTACCGCCAGCAC
>CALANQ010000084.1 GCA_937926025.1 uncultured Acidimicrobiales bacterium | reverse complement strand
CCCCCGCCACTTCGCCGAGGTCGTCACCGACCTCCACGCCGGCTGACCGACCCCCCGAGCCGAAGTTGGTGTGAAGATTGGGGTCCTGGCCCAATCTTCACACCAACTTCGGCGGGGGTGGGGCGGGCCGAGGGGTGAGATCGGACGAAGCGGTCAGGGCTCGAGGAAGGGCTGGTTGCCGTAGCGGTCGAGGTGGACGACCTCGCCGATGGGGCGGCGCGTGGTGGGGCCGTAGTTGCCCTTGGCCCAACCGATCGGGATGATGCAGACAGGGACGATGCTCCGGGGCAGCCCCAGGATCTTGCGGGCCTTGGGCACATACCAGATGGGCAGCGTCTGGAGGCTGGCCCCGAGGCCCACCGCCCGGCAGCCCAGCAGCAGGTTCTGCACCGCCGGGTACACCGAGCCGTAGAACGACGCCACCTTGATCTGCGGGCGACCGACCGGTGCGTGCTTGAGGTTGCGCTTGTAGCAGGGGATCACGAACACCGGCAGGTCCGCGAAGTTCTGGGCCTGCCAGCGGCCGGGCGCCATGTTCCGGAGCTCCTGCTCGTCGCCCTTGGCCTGCTTGACGACGATCGGGTCCACGATGCGGAAGAGGCGGCTTCCGAGCTTGCCGATGGCCTCCTTCTGGGCCCGGTCCTCCACCACCAGGTACATCCAGTCCTGGGTGTTGGAGCTGGTGGGAGCCTTCAACGAGAGCTCGAGCAGCGGCAGCAGCACCTCGTGCGAGACGGGCTCCAGGTGGAGTCGGCGGACGGCCCGCTGGGTGCGCATGGCATCAGCCATCGGCATGCCGAGGCCGGCCAGCGCCTCGGCCGGGTCGGGCGGGACGAACGGTTCGTCGGTCACGTCAGCCCAGCCCGCCGAAGCCGTCGCCCAGCAGCTTGGCGCCCAGCACGATGAGGATCACCATCATGATCACGGTGTTGTGCTCGGCCATGAACTCCTTGATGGAGGCCAGCGGCGCCTTCGCCTTGTCCTCGGCCACCAGGTAGAAGACCACGGCGCCCACCACCGTGATCGACGCGATGAGCACGAACACGGCCACGGCGATGAGCGTGTCGCTGGTGCCGAGGCCGGCCTGGGAGATCGTGGCCGCCGCAGCGGCGGTGAGGGCCAGGTTCTTGGGGTTGAGACCCGACAGCGCGGCACCCAGGGTGAACGCCTTGCCCGGCGGCAGCTCGTCGACCTTCTGCATCCAGCCCGGCATCTCGGGCTCCTCGCCCTCGGCCGGCCGCGACGACCACTGCTTCTTGGCCAGCACCAGGAACAGGATGCCGAGGCCGACCTTGACCCAGTTCACGCTGTCGGAGGCGCTGCTGCTGGTGTCGGCCGTGCTGGTCAGCAGCAGCACCACCACGGACACCGCGACCATGCCGAGCATCCAGCCGGCGGCGAACGCAGGACCGTCGGAACGGGCGCGCGGCGTCCCGAGCATCAGCACCACGGCGATGATGGGGATCGGGCTGATCGCCACGCCCACGGCCGCTGGCAGGAAACTCCCGATCGCCTGGATCACCATCGCCTGCACCCCTCCTGGCGGCACGCCCGCGCGCACCCCCGCCGAGCGTAGCGATGCCGCCTCTGACCAGCCCGGATGGCGCCACGTCACCCGGTACGCTCGCCGCCGTGGCCACCCCGCCGGCCTCGAGCCGGACCACCGCCCTGCACCGGGCCGTGCCCATCACCCGGTGGCTGCCCCGCTACGAGCGCTCCTGGCTGCGCTTCGACGTGATCGCCGGCGCCACCGTGTGGGGCCTGCTGATCCCGGAGATGATCGCCTACGCCAGCCTGGCCGGCCTGCCGCCTGCGGCCGGCCTGTACACGCTGGTGGCGTCGCTGGGCCTGTACGCGGTGTTCGGGACCAGCCGGCAGCTCGTGGTGGCGGGCACCAGCGCATCGGCGGTGCTGGTGTTCTCCACGGTCACGGCCCTGGAGCCCAAGGATGCGGCGGCCTACGTGGCGCTGGCGTCGGGGATGATCCTGCTGGCCGGGCTGATCCTGGTGGTGGCGGGGCTGCTGAAGCTGGGCTTCGTCACGTCGTTCCTGTCGAAGCCGGCGATGCTCGGGTTCGTGTTCGGGCTGGCGACCTTCGTGGCCGTCACGCAGCTGCCCAGCCTGTTCGGGGTGCAAGAGGGCAGCGGCGACACCATCCGCCAGCTCGTCCACCTGGTCCGCCACCTCGACGAGGTGTCGCTCGCCACCCTGGCGGTGGGCCTCATCTCGCTGGCCGTCCTGTTCGGCCTGGAGCGGGTCTCGCCGAAGGCGCCCGCCGGACTCCTGGTGCTGGTGGGGTCGATCGCGGCCAGCGCCGCGCTCGGGCTGGCCGACCACGGCGTGGCCACGGTGGGCTCGTTGCCGCGGGGCCTCCCCCACCCGTCGATCCCGGACGTGCGGGCCATGGACCTGTGGGTGCTGCTGCCGAGCGCCGCCGGCATGGTGCTGGTGATCTTCAGCGAGGCGCTGGGCGCGGCGCAGTCGTTCGCGGAGGAGCACGAGCACCGGATCGATCCCAGCCAGGAGATGGTGGCGCTCGGCGCCGCCAACCTCGGCTCGGGGCTCCTGGGCGGCCTCGCCGCGGGCGGCAGCCTGTCGCAGAGTGCGGTGAACGACGGTGCCGGCGCCCGCAGCCAGGTGTCGACGCTGACGGCCGCGGTGCTCTCGATCGTCACGGTCGTGGCCCTGACCCCCCTGTTCGCCGATCTGCCCCAGGCCGTGCTGGCGGCGCTCATCATCCACGCCGTCAGCCACCTGATGCGCGTCGGCGAGCTGCGCTCCTACCGCCGGCTCGTGCCGCGGGAGTTCTGGGTGGGTGTCGTGACCATGGGGGCGGTCGTCGTGTTCGACGTGCTGCCCGCGCTGATCGTCGGGGTGACGGCCTCGGTCGTGCTGCTCGTCTACCGGTCGAGCCGGGCGCCGATCTCGATCCTGGGGCGGTCGTCGGTGGTGCCCGGATCCTTCGCCGACATCCGCCGCCACCCCAATGCTGCGCCCGTGCCGGGGGTCCTGGTGATCCAGCCCGATGCGGCGCTGTTCTACGCCAACGCCGCGTCCATGCAGGACGCCATCGTCCACGCGCTGGGCGACACGGCCCCGCCGGTGCAGATCGTGGTGCTGGACCTCGACAGCAACGACGAGCTGGACATCACCACCAGCGAGGAGCTCCACAAGCTGGTGCGCAACCTCGACCGACGGGGCGTGGAGCTAGCCATCGCCCACCTCCACGGCCCGGCCCGCGAGGTGGCGGAACGGGCGGGGCTGCTGGATGCGATCGGTGCCGGCCACGTGTTCCCCACGCTGGGGCGGGCGGTCGAGTGGGCCGAGGAGCGGACCGGGGCGCCGCCGCACCCCGACGTGGTGCCTGACGACGGCGCCTGACCTGTCGGCCACCTGTCGCGTCCGGGCGGCGACGGTCGGATCGGGGCGGCCGGCTCCGTAACCTCAAGGGGCATGACCGACCCGGCTCGGCTCGACGGCACCGACGGCCTGCTGATCGACATCGACGGCGTGCTCACGCTCTCCTGGCAGCCCATCGACGGCGCGCCCGAGGCCATCGCCCGCCTCCACGACGCCGGCGTGCCCCTGCGGTACCTGACCAACACCACGTCGATCACCCGGGCCGAGATCGTGCGCCGGCTCGACGCCGCCGGCATCGCCGTCACCTCCGACGAGGTCTTCACGGCTCCGGTGGCCACCGCGGCCTGGATCGCCGCCCACCGACCCGGCGCCCGCTGCCACCTGCTCAACAGCGGCGACCTGACCGAGGACCTGCAGGCCATCGACGTGGTCCCCGACGACGAGCCGGCCGAGGTGGTGCTGCTGGGCGGGGCCGGACCCGAGTTCTCCTACGACGCCCTCAACCGGGCGGTCGGCCTCCTGCTCGACGGCGCGGACCTGGTGGCCATGCACCAGAACCGCTACTGGCGGACCGACGCCGGCTTCTGCTTGGACAGCGGCGCGTTCGTCGCGGCCCTGGAGCGGGCGGCCGGGGTGACGGCCACCGTGGTGGGCAAGCCGAGCGCCGAGTTCTTCGAGACGGCGGCCGCGGACCTGGGGCTGGCGCCCGACCGGGTGGCGATGGTGGGCGACGACATCGAGAACGACGTGCTGGCCGGGCAGGCTCACGGCTTCACCGGCATCCTCGTCCGGACCGGCAAGTACCGGCCCGAGGTGGTGGAGGCGGCCGACGGCACCCCGGACCGGACCGTGCCGTCGTTCGCCTCCGTGCCCGACCTGCTGGGCCTGGGCGCCTAGCCCTCGAACGGGCCTCGGCCCATCTGCTCCCGGACGGGGACCACCGGCGGGTTGGTCAGGTGGCGGCGCTGCCAGTTGGCGCCGTCGACCACCAGCGTGTGGCCGGAGATGAAGCTGCCGTAGGGCGACGCCAGGAACGTGGCCGCCCACCCGAGCTCGCGGGGCAGGCCCACCCGCAGCGCCGGCTGCGACGCCGCGTGGGACCGGTTCCGCTGGAGGTTCTGCTGGATGTCGGCCGTCATGTCCTCGTGCGGGACCAAGCCGGGGACCAGGCCGTTGACCTGGATGCCGTACGGCCCCCACTCCACGGCCAGCGTCTCCACCATGTTCTTGACCCCGGCCTTGGCCGCCGCCGAGTGGGCGAAGCCGGGGCCGCCGGTCCACGCGTACGAGGCGCCGACGTCGACGATGGAACCCGGGGTCCCCGCCGCGATGTGGCGCCGAGCGAACTCCCGGGAGCACAGGTAGGTGCCGGTCAGCGTGATGTCCACCACGGTCCGCCACGCGTTGGGCGACAGGTCCTCGGCAGGCGACGGGAAGTTGGCGGCCGCGTTGTTGATGAGCACATCGGGCAGGCCGAACGTAGCGACGGCCGCATCGAACGCTCCGGCGATCTGGTCGGCGTCGCGGATGTCGCAGGCCACGGTGGCGACCGGACCGAGCGGGGCCAGCGCCTCCTCGGCGGCCGCCAGGTGCTCGGGCTTGCGGCTGGCCACCACCAGGGAGGCGCCGAGACGGGAGAACTCGGCGGCGATGGCCTTGCCGAGCCCGGTGCCGCCGCCGGTCACCAGCACGACCCGGTCGGCGAAGGTGCCGGCGGGCAGCGCGGACGAGCCGAGCGGCGGCGGCGCCGGCAGGCCCGGGTAGGCGGGATCGGGGGTGGGTGCGTCGTCGGCCACGGTCAGCTCCCCGTGTAGCGGGGCTCGCGCCCCTCCGCCTGGGCGGCCCTGCGCTCCGCGGCGTCGTCGGACCGGCTGATGTAGGTCTGGGCGATGAGCTCCTCGGCCATCGAGGACCGGACCTCGGGCTCGGCGAGGTGGCCGAGGATGCGGCGGGCCATCCCCACGGTGACGGCCGGGGCGGCGGCGATGCGCTCGGCGGCCTCGCGCACGGTGGCGTCGAGCTCCTCGGCCGGCACCACCCGGGAGACGATGCCGTGGGCGTAGGCCTCCGCAGCGTCCATCGGCCGGCCGGTGAGGACCAGGTCCGAGGCGACGCCGTGGCCGCAGATCTGGAAGAGCCGGGCGACGCCGCCCGTGTCGGGGATGACGCCGTGGCCCACCTCGGGCAGCAGGAAACGAGCCCCCTCGGCGGCGAAGCGCAGGTCGCACAGGAGCGCACGCTGGAACGAGGCACCGATCGACCAGCCCTGGCACGCCACCAGGATCGGGGCGTCGAGGTCGAAGATCTGCTGGATGCCGCGGTGGCCCCGGGTCATCAGCTCGTGGTGGGTCATGGTGACCTGACCGCCGCCGATGGCCGCCACGTCCCGCCCCGAGGAGAACGACCGGCCTTCGCCCCGCCAGATCACCGCCCGGATCTCGGACCGCTGGCGCAGCTCGCCCAGGATCTCGAAGAGGCGCTGGTCCATCTCGTCGTCGAACGCGTTGTGCTTGTCCGGGTTGTCGTTGGTGATGGTGGCGATGGCGCCGTCCACCTCCAGTCGCACCTTGTCGGTCATGGCTGCTCCTCGTTCCCCATGAGCAGGAGCATCGCACCGCTCGGACCGGCCGTGCTGCGATCCCCGGCACCCGACCCTCAACCCCGCCGGGACTCCTGCCGAAGTACCGTCTTGGTCCGGTCGTCGGGAGCGACCGCGGAAGAGGAGCAAGCAGTGGCAGCGCAGCGGGTCATCCGACGAGCGGCGCTCGTCTTGTCGGTGGTGGCTGCTACCACCCTCCTCCCCTTGGCCGCCGAGGCCACCGTCGGCCAGGCGGCCGCACCGGCCCGGCGCGCCGGCAACGTGTCCGAGCGCCTCACCGAGCTGGCCGCCTCGGCCTCGGTCGCCACCAACCAGTCCGCCGACAACCGGATCGCGGGCCTGCCCACCACCGGCCCCGGCTCCCTGCTCCACCAGCCCGACGGCACCTTCCTGGCCAACGCCCGGCTCACCGACGTCGACGCCGCCACCGAGGCGGCCCTGGCCCGCGCCGGTGCCCGCATCACCGCTCGCAGCGCGCCCGACCACCTGGTGACCCTCGCCCTCGACGCATCGGCGATCGACGCCGTGGCCGCCGTGCCCGGCGTGGAGTGGCTGGAGGAGGTGCTCGAGCCCCGGGTCGGTCGCGCCGACCTCCAGGGCCTGGCCGCCGCGCTCGGCCAGGACGGTGCCACCACCAGCGCCGCCTGCTCCGCCCGCATCATCTCCGAGGGCGACACCCAGCTCGGCGCCGCCACCGCCCGGTCCACCTACGGCGTCGACGGCACCGGCATCAAGATCGGCGTGCTCTCGGACTCGTACAACAACCTCGGCGGCGCCGCCACCGACGTCAGCAACGGCGAGCTCCCCGGCACCGGCAACCCGTGCGGCTACACCACCCCGGTCGTCGTCCAGGCCGACCTGGCCAGCGGGGGCACCGACGAGGGCCGAGGGATGGCCCAGGCCGTGCACGACCTCGCACCCGGGGCCACGATCATGGTGGCCACCGCGTTCAACGGCGACGTCGACTTCGCCAACCAGATCCGCAACCTGGCCAGCTCGGGCGCCAAGGTCATCGTCGATGACATCTCGTACTTCAACGAGCCGATCTACCAGGACGGGATC
>CALANQ010000083.1 GCA_937926025.1 uncultured Acidimicrobiales bacterium | reverse complement strand
TTCGTCGCCGACATCATCGACATCGCCCAGCGCGGGCGCAGCTACGGGGTGCACCTCCTGCTGGCCACGCAGCGCCCGTCGGCGTCGGTGGACGACAACATTCTCGCCAACACCAACCTGCGGATCTCGTTGCGGATGCTGGACCGGGCGGAGTCCATGAGCATCCTGAACGCACCCGATGCCGCCGAGATCCCCGTCCCTCTGAAGGGCCGCTCGATCGCCCGCATGGGTCCGGGCCAGCTGGTGGAGTTCCAGTCGGCGTACTGCAGCGCCCCGGTGGCCACCACCCGGGGCCGCCCGCCGGTGGCGCTGGAGCCCCTCGGCCTCCGGGCGCCGGGAGCGGCCGGGGCGCCCGCGGACGTGCCCGATGGCGGTGCGGTGTCGCCCCGCACGCAGCTCGCCGCCCTCATCGACGCCGTCGTGGCCCTCGGGCACGAGCCGTTCCGCCAGATCTGGAGCGAGCGGCTGCCCGAGCACTTCGCCTTCACGGCCGCCGACGCCATGCGGCGCGTGCCCGGCTACGCCCGGGACCCGGGCCGCCTGGTGCTCGTCGGCGGGGCGGACGACCCGGCCAACCAGAGCCAGCACGCGTGCGTGGTGGACCTGGAGAGCGGCGGCGGCCTGCTGGTTCTGGGCGCCGGCGGCTCGGGCAAGACGACGGCGCTGCGGACCATCGCCGCCAGCGCCGCCCTCGACGACCAGCGGGCGGGTGGCGGCACCGTCGCCCTGTTCGTCCTGGACTTCTCGTCCGGCGAGCTGCGGTCCCTGACGGCCCTGCCGCAGTGCGCGGGCGTCGGCACCCTCGACGACCTGGAGGCGACGACGCGGATCATCGAGACCCTCGATGCCGAGGTCGGCCGCCGCCGTCAGGGGGCCGGGGGGCCGGCGATCATCGTGCTGGTCGATGGGTACGCCAACCTGGTGGACGCCCTCCAGAACACGCGCGGGGGCCAGGAGCAGGTCTCGGACCAGTGGCTGACCGCGTTCCACCGGATCGTGCTCGACGGCCGCCAGCTCGGGGTGCACTGCGTGCTCACGGCCGACCGCAGCGCCTCGGTCCGCAACGCCATCTTCGCCAGCGTCACCCGGCGGCTGGTCCTCAAGCAGGTCGACCCGGCGGAGACGTCATCGCTCGGCGTGCCGCCCACCCAGACGTTCGGGCCGGGCGCCGGGTACCTCGACGGCCTGCGCGTCCAGGTGGCCGACCTGGCCGGACCGGACACCGATCCCGATGCCGCGCTGGCGTCGTTCGCCTCGATCATCGATGTGCCACCGGTCGCGCTGCTCCAGCCGCCGCTGCCCTCCGTGGCGCACCGGCCGGCGGACGCGAGCTCGGACCGCCCGTTCACCGGAGGCGTGGGGGTCGCCGACATCTCCGGTGCGGAGGTCCCGTTCGACGTCACCAGCCTCGACGTCCTCGTGACCGGGCCGCCGGCGTCGGGGCGGTCGTGGGCGCTGCGGTCGCTGGCCGAGCAGCTCGAGGCGGACGGCGCGTCGGTGTACGCCGCCGGGGCGGAGGACTCGGGGCTGCGGGCGTTCCCGTGGAAGGCCGCCGCGTGGGGGGCCGCCGACCTGGCCGGGCTGATCGGCACCATGAAGGCGGAGCTGGCCTTCCCGGGCCGTGAGGGCGTGCTGGTCATCGACGACCTGGACCTGCTCGAGGGCCCGGCGTTCGACAGCGCGGTCGCCGGCCTCGGCCACGACCGCTCGGTGCGGATGATCGGGTCCACGACGTCGTTCGGCTACTCGAACAACGAGGTGGTCAAGCGCATCCGGGCCGCACGCCAGGTGCTCTACCTGCAGCCCGGCAGCTCCCGGGAGGTGGCCGAGGTCATCGGCGTCATGCGCCTGCCCCTGCTGCGCCTGGGCCTCGACCTGCCTCCGGGGCGGGGCATGTGGGTGCGCAACCGGGTGCCCACCATCGTCCAGGCGTACGCCCCCGGGGCGGCCCCGGAGCCCTGAGCGGAGGGGGGAGTTCACCCCCCGTCGCGCCCGTTTCCCGCTCCGGGGGTCGTGGGTACCTTCGCCCCAAGAGCGTTTCCGATCGTCGATCCGGGTCTCCCGCACCCGGCAGAAGGAGTGGTCCACCGTGTCCGATGTTCGAGTCAACCCGCCCTCGGTCCGTGCCTACGGCACCACGGCCCAGGAGGCCTTCGGGTCCATCCGCACGTCGCTCGAGACGATGGTCAGCGACGCCGTCTCGGTCGACTACTACGGCCCCAACGCCGTGGACTTCAAGACCAAGTGCGGGCAGCTGGCCACGGACCTGGCCAACGCCCTCACCACGGACATGACCAAGATCGCCGATGCGGTGAAGACCACCACGTCGAACATCGCCGGCGCCCTCGGCGGGCCGCCGGGGGACATCCAGTTCAACCGGTCCCAGATCTCGGCCCCGGCCGTGCCCACCGGCGACGAGTCCGTGGGCGCCAACCTGCCGGCGCTGGAGGGCATGAAGGGCACCGCCAAGAGCCACTTCACCGCCATCAGCGAGCAGTTCACCAACCACCTCACCTCCCTCCAGAACACCGACTGGGTGGGCACCGCCAAGGACAACGCGGTGGGCGCCGTCACCGGCTTCACCAACGCGGCTAAGAGCAAGGTCGAGGAGGCCAACACCGAGATGACCACCTTCATCGACAAGCAGATCGAAGAGATCAACAAGGCGAACAAGTAGCGCCGGGCGTCCGCTGATCGAGCTTCGAAGGGGTTCAGGACATGGGTGACGTGAAGGCAGGTGGCCGGGTCCAGTTCGACTGGGACGGGAGCTTGGAGCTGGCGCGCAAGCTGTGGGCGCTGGCCGACGACCTCACGGATGAGGACGCCGGGCGCGAGACGCAGTTCGACACGGCCAAGGCCAAGTGGCGCGGCACGTACGGCGAGCAGTTCGCCGACCGCCGGGTCACGGAGCGCTCCTCGCGCACCAACGTCGTCACCGGGCTGCGCGACGACGCCCGGGCCTGGGCCAAGGCGTGGGCCCAGGCCATGGACCAGCAGAACAAGAACAACCGGGCCGCCGAGGTCGAGCGCGTCAGCGACGACCGCGGCCTGCTGGAGAAGGGCTGGGACAGCACGTTCGGCTCCGACGACTCCGACGACAAGGTGCCGATGCCGGAGTCGGTCCCGATCCCCACGCCGCCCGGCTTCGCCCCCACCGCCACGGAGGTCACGTACTGATGGGCGTCACCTCCGCCAACATCCACGACCTGGCCACGTTCGTCAACGGATCGTCCCGCCGGGTCGGGCGGCTGAGCACCACGCTCAGCGCCGTCTCCAACAAGGCCAACGTGGTCATGCCGGCCTGCGCGGGATCGCAGTACCCGTCGACGCCGTCGATCGCCGCCCTGAACGAGCTGCTCACGGCCTGGGCGGAGAACGGCGAGTTCGTGCGGGTCGTCCACGACGAGCTGATCGAGGCGGACCAGTACGACGCCGACGGCAACGCCACCGTCTCGAACACGGCGATCGACGCTTCGCTGAAGAAGTCCGGCCTCGACGATGCGCCGGACCTGGTCGACGTCGACGCCATCGAGCTGTACGGGCAGCCCCCGTACTCGGGCTTCGTCGACGATCCGATCAGCCTGGCCAACGGCAACTTCCTGCTGCGCGAGGGCGACCTCGCCCTGTTCGGCGCCGCCGCCCCGCTGTCGGTGGTCCGGGCGTACAACTCGCGGGACCCGAGGACGGGGGCGTTCGGCCCCGGGTGGACGTCCCTGGTCGACGTGGCCCTCGCCATCGAGGGCCGGCGGGCGACGTTCCGCGGCCCCGACGGCGGCGGCTCGGTGTTCCAGCAGGATGACGACGGCACCTGGGTCGGCGGCGGGCGCCGGCGCCAGCACCTGGTGGAGGTGGACGACGGGTACCGGTTGACGGAGGGCCACGACCGGAGCTGGACCTTCGACGCCGACGGCGTCCTCACCGGCTTCACCGCCGACGCCGCCCGGGTCACGGTGCAGCGGGCCCCGGCGGCGGTGCGCTTCACCGACGCCTCCTCCGGCCGGTGGGTCTCCTACCGCCTGGACCCCGCCACCGGCCTCGCCCTCGCGGCCGACTCGTCCGACGGTCGGTCCGCCACCTACGAGCACGACGACCGCGGCCGGCTGGTGGCCGCTCGGCGGGAGTCCGGACCCGTCACCTACGAGCACGATGACGAGGGGTTCCTGGCCTCCGTCGTCGACGGCGACGGCGTCACCATCTGCCGCAACCAGTACGACCCGGCCGGGCGGGTGCTGACCCAGGTGGAGCAGCACGGGCGCGAGACCCGCTACGAGTACCGCAGCGACGGCGTGGCCACGGTGACCGCCACCGACGGCGCCCCGCCCAACGTGATGGTCCACGACCGGCGCGGCCGGTTGACCGCCATGATCGACGGCCTCGGCAACACCATGCGCCTCGCCTACGACGACGGCGACCGGGTGGTCCAGATCGTCGACCGGACCGGGGCCACCACCCGCTACGCCCACGACGACCGCGGCAACGTCGTCCGCCGCACCGACCCCGACGGGCTGACGGTCCGCTCCGAGTGGGACGACCGGGACCGCCTGGTGGCCGAGATCGATCGGGCCGGCGGCACGACGCGCTTCGCCTACGAGGGCGACCTGCGGGAGCCGTCGCTCATCACCGGTGCCGATGGGG
The DNA here is from genome assembly GCA_937926025.1 of uncultured Acidimicrobiales bacterium. Lineage (GTDB taxonomy): Bacteria > Actinomycetota > Acidimicrobiia > Acidimicrobiales > Iamiaceae > Aquihabitans. The sequence goes on along the minus strand of CALANQ010000083.1, from coordinate 20,346 downwards.
CCGAGACCCGCGTCGAGCGCGATCCGCACGGCCGGCCCACCCGGGTGACCGACGCCGATGGGGTGACCGCCACGCTGGAGTGGAACCGTGACGGCCTGCTCGCCGCGGTCGCCAACGCCGTCGACGGGCGGACCACGTTCCGCTACGACGACGCGGGCCGCACCGTCGCGGCCAGCCTGCCCGGCGGCCGGACAACCGCGGTCCGCCTGGACGACGGCGGCCGGGTGGCCGAGCTCCGCACGGCCGACGGGCAGCAGGCCTTCGACTACACCGAGGCCGGTCGGATGACGGGCGGACGCGACGCCTCCGGCGCCACGTGGCAGGCCGTGCACGACCGGGCCGGCGACCTCGCCGCCGTGGCCGATGCCGACGGCGAGCTGCTGCGCTTCGAGCGGGACCTCATCGGCCAGGTCACGGCCACCATCGACGGGCGCGGCGGACGCTTCGCCTACGAGCACGACCCCGTGGGTCGCCAGACCGCGATCATCGACCCCGAGGGCCACCGCACCGAGGCGGACTTCGACCCGGAGGGCCGCCTCGTGCAGCTGACGGACCCCACCGGGCGCCGCAGCTCCCGGGAGCTCGACGAGCTCGGCCGCATCACCATGGCGGTCGGGCCCGACGGCAGCACGTCGCTGCGCAGCTACCACCCCAACGGCGAGCTGGCGTCGGTGACCGACGCCGCCGGCAGCGAGTGGACCTACGAGGTCGACGCGGTCGGCCGGGTCGTCGCCTCGACCGACCCGCTGGGCGGCACCACCACCTACGGCTACACACCGGGTGGTCGCCTGGCCGAGATCCGCAGCCCCCTGGGGCGGGTGGTGCGGCGCGAGCACGACGCCGCCGGCCGCCTCGCCCGCGTCATCGAGCCCGACGGTACGGAGGTCCGCTACGAGCGGCGTCCGGACGGGGCGGTGGACCGGATCCTGCGCGACGGCGTGCCCACCTCCATCGACTACGACGAGGCCGGTCGGACCACCGCCATCGCCGGGCCGTGGGGCGAGGTGTCCGCGGCGCGGGGCGCCGACGGCGTGGTCGCCACCGGCATGCCCGAGGTCGAGTCCGCCCGTTACGAGCACGACGCCCGAGACCAGCTGGTGCGGGTCACCGATCCGGCGGGCGTGGCCACCGAGTTCGCCTACGACGCCGCCGGCCACCTGGTCGCCCAGACCACCGACGGGGCCACCGCCACCTACGAGTGGACGGCTTCGGGCCAGCTGTCGTCGGTGACCGACCCGGAGGGCCGCCAGACGTCGTTCGAGCGCGACGCCCGGGGGATCGTCGACCGGATCACCCGCCCCGACGGCACCGCCACGGCGTGGTCGTTCGGCAGCGACGGCCGGCTCGCCGCTGCCACCGGCCCCGACGGGGCCGCCCTCCTGGCCCTCGCCTACGACGCCAACGGTGCCGTCACCGGGGCGACCACGGCCGGGGCGGCGCTCGCCGTCCGCCGCGACGCGCTGGGCCGAGCGGCGGCGTGGACCACGGGTGCCGGGACCGTCCGCTCCGCCTGGGACGCCGACGGCGACCGCATCCTCGTGGGCGACGATGCCCACCCCATCACCATCGAGCGCGGGGCCGGCGGCGAGGTCACCGGCTTCCTGGCCGAGGGCCGGACCTTCGCCCTGCCCGCACCGCCCGCGCTCGAGCGCGACGGCGCCCGCCGCATCGTGGTGGACGAGGCCGGGCGGCGCTACGGCTACGACCGTGCCGGGCGCCTCAGCGAGGCCGAGGTGCACGGCACCACCACCCGCTACGGCTACGACGACCGGGGCCTGCTGGCCACCGAGCGGCGAGGTGCCGATGCCGTGACCTACCGCTACGGCTCGGCCGGAGAGCTCGTGTCGACCACCCGGTCCACGGCGGACGGCACGACCGAGACCACCTTCGAGCACGACGCCACCGGCCGGCGGACCGCCGAGGTGGGAGCCGACGGCAGCCGCACGGACTACCGCTGGGACGAGCTCGGCCGCCTGGTGGGCGTGGCGCGGCGTGCCGCCGACGGATCGGTCACCACCCGCCGCATCGAGCACGATCCGGCTGGCCGGCCGCAGCACGTCGACGGCGTCCCGATCCTCTGGGACCTCGCCGGCGCCGGCGACCTGCTCGGCATCGGCGACCACCGCTTCGCCTGGTACGGCAACCAGGTCCTGGCCACCACCGACGACGACCCCACCTGGAGCCGGTGCCTCACCGACGACCCGTGGGGCGACGACGGACGCGACGGGATCCGGCTCGGGTACCGGGGCGCCCTGGCGGTCGACGGCCTCCTGTTCCTCGGGGCGCGCGTGTACGACACGCGGACCCGCAGCTTCCTGAGCCGCGACCCGCTGCCCTCGGTGCCGGGGTGCCTCGCCTTCGCCGGCGTCTACGCCTACGCCTGGAACGACCCGGTCAACCTGGTCGATCCATCGGGCCGGCGTCCGCTCAGCGACGACGAGTACAAGGAGATCCGCGAGCAGGAGTCGAAGGGCTTCTTCCAGCGCCACTGGAAGACCATCGCCAAGGCTGCGGTCATCGTCGGCAGCATCGTGGCGGTGGCTGCCGCCACCGTCCTGCTGCCCGGCATCGGCGGGGCGATCGTGGCCGGGGCCATCATCGGCGGGCTGAGCAGCGGGGCCATGACCGCCATCGACGGGGGCAGCCTGAAGGACATCGGGCGGGCGGCGCTGATCGGCGCCCTCGTCGGCGGGGCGACCGGCGGCCTCGGCGCCAAGATCCCGGCATCGTCGGCCACCTCGCTGCTGGGCCGGATGGGCAGCAACGGCGTGCGCAACGGCCTCGTCGAGTTCCCCGGCGCGCTGGGCGAGGAGGGGCTCGACGAGCTCATCCCCGGCGGCGACCCAGGCGGCTACGACCTGAAGGGGGCGCTCCTCAACGGCGCCACCGGCACCATCGCCGGCGTCGGCGGGGCCGAGCTGAACCACCGGCTGCTGCCGGACCTCGACGGTGCGCTCGACGGCGAGACGCCCGGATCGCTGCTGCCGGACCCGGCGCGCCACACGGTGCTGGACATCAACACGGCCAGCGCCGCCGACCTCGAGCGGATCCGGGGCATCGGCCCGGAGACCGCTCGCCGCATCATCGAGCAGCGCAACGCCACCGGAGGCTTCGGCTCCACCCGCGACCTGCTGGACATCCGGGGCATCGGCGAGGGCCGCCTCGACCTCATCAACAACGCGGGAGGCATCGCGCTGTGACGGTGCGGCCGGCCCTCGGCGCCGGCGACGTGTACGTCTACGCCCACGGCAACGGGGCGATCCACGTGGCCTACGGCGACGGCCGGTCGCTGCTCGCCCCGCTGGGCGAAGCCGTCGCCATCGCCGAGGGCTGCGCCGCCGCCGGGTGCACGGTGCTGGTGGCCGCCGACGACGCCCCGCTGGCGGCGGACGCGGTCGCGGCCCTGCACGACGCCGGCGTGTCGCTCACCCCCTTCGCTGCGGCCGGCCCGCCGCAGACCTGGGGCGACGGCACCGACGCCCTGATGGAGGCGGCGTCGCTCGGATCCGACCGCATCCTCGAGGACCTCCTGGCCCGGGGCGCCGACGTGCACCGCCGCGACGCATCGGGCTCCACCGCCCTGCACCACGCGGCGGCCAACGGGTCGAGCCGGGCCATTGCCGCCCTCGCCGCCGCGGGCGCAGCCGTCGACGCCCCCAACGACCAGGGCTTCACCCCGCTGATGCTGGCCACCTCGTGCCGCCAGCTCGCTGCCGCCGATCAGCTCGCAGCGCTCGGCGCCGATCCGGGTCGGACACCGGGCGGGCCGGCGGCCACCGCCTTCCCTCCGGGGAACCGGATGGTGGTGCTGGTGTGGGCCGTCCCGCTGCTCTTCGTGCTGGTGGCGGTCCCGGCCTTCTGGCCCCTGACCCCCTTCGGCGCAGTGCTGGCGCTGGCCTACGTGGTGGCCTACCTCGCCATCCTCCCGCCCCGAGCCTTCTGGCGGGCGGGCGTCCCGGTCCGGCTGGAAGGGACCGACCTGGTCGTGCGCCCCGCGCTCCGGGGCCCCGCGCGCGTCATCGACCTCCGGGCGGTGGAGACAGCCGGGATGGGCGGGTCCCTCGGGCCCTCCGCGTGGATGGGTGCCCGGTGGATCCTCCTGGGCCATCCCGACGGGGTGCCGGTGACCCGGCGCGGGCTCCGCCGGCTCGTGGTGCCCCGTGGGGAGCTTGACGCGCTGGCGGCCCGCGTGGACCGGGTGGTGGTGGTCCCGGTGTCGGGCGGGCGCACCGACGAGGTCATCGTGCCGGTGGGCAACCTGCTGTCGGCTCGAGGCGTCGACCTGTCGGCGTCGCTGCGCCAGCAGCTGGAGTCGGGGCGGCGGCGGGCGGCGGCGCGCTGATCGGAGCCCACATCGGGCTGCGGTGCTGCGTCCCGTCGGGTTCGACCACGAGGGCGGCCACCGCGGTGCCGGTGCCGGCGACGTGGTCCAGGAGGCGCAGCGTGTCGACGGGAGCGAGGACGGAGGCGGCCGTGGCCAGGACCTCGGCGGTGGCCGCATCAGGGGCGACGACCGTGGCCGACGCGGTGCCATCGGCCGGCCGCCCGGTCCGGGGGTCCAGCACGCGGGACCAGCGGCGGCCGGCCACGTCGAACCAGCGCCGGGCCCGGCCGCTGGTGGCGACGGCGGCGTCGGCCACCTCGATGCGGTGCAGCGGCGGGGCGCCGTCGCCGCGCCGGGGGTCGTCGATGCCGACCACCACGGATCCGGCGCCCCGGTGCACGAGGTCGCCGCCGGCGTTGACCACCACCCGGGTGGCGCCCCGCTCGGTCAGCAGGCGATGGGCCACCAGATCGGCGATGTGGCCCTTGGCGATGGCGTTGAGGTCCACGCCGGAGCAGTCGGCCAGGCGCCGCACGGTGCCGTCGTCCACCTCGTAGGGCGGGGCGGCGATCGAGGCGGCGAGGGCGGCCAGCTCGCCGTCCGAGGGCTCGACGCCATCGGACGTCGCCTGGAGCCAGCGCCGGGTGAGCACGGCGGTCCGGACGTTGAACGCGCCGCCGGTGCGGGTCTGCCCGTCGGCGGCGACGGCCAGCAGGTCGCGCACCTCGGCGGGCAGGCGCTCGTCGGCGCCCGACCGCCACCGGCACAGGGGGCTGGCTGGGTCGAACACGGTGAACAGCCCTTGGAGCCGGACGGCCTCGTCGAGGGCGGCGGCCTCGGCCGCCCGGCAGGCGGCCTCCGTCGGCGCGGTGATCTGGAGGTGGAGGTGGGTGCCCATCACCGGCTGGTAGCCGGCGACGACGGTGCAGCCGTCGGGTCCGTGGCGGACCGTCACACCGTCCACCAGATGAGCAGGAGGGCGATGAGGGCGCCGGCGCCGGCGATGATCAGCGCGCTCCGCCGGCGCCGCTTCAGGGTGAACTGGAGGATCAGGCCGGTGAGGGCGATCAGCACCAGGAAGGCGCCCGAGATGTCGATGGCCCACTTCCACGAGGAGCTGGCGTCGCGCCCCTTGTGCAGGTCGTTCATGACGCCCACCAGGCCCTGCTGCTCGATGGTGATCCGATAGGCGCCGGTGTCGGTGTCGAAGGTGGCGTCGGCGGCGTAGCCGGGTGCCCGGTAGGAGATGGAGCCCTGGGTGCCGGTGGTTCCGTAGTCGCTGACGTCGGCGCTGATGTTGTACGTGTCCCGCAGGAACTCCGACACCTTCAGGTAGTCCGTGGCGCCGTCGGAGGTGACGGCGAAGTCCAGGGTCCCGGACCTCGAGGTGGTGGTGGGCTGGTCGCCGAAGGTCCACTCCGGGTGGTTGGCGGTGATGCCGGTGAACCCGAAGAACAGCATGAGCAGCAGGGCGATCATGCTGGCGTAGGTGTGGATCAGGCGGGACCACTTCTGGGTGGATGCCGAGGTCGAGCGCGTGCGCCGGGGGTTGCGCTCGACGGGCTCCTCGAGGGTGGCGGTCACCGGTCAGGCCTGGTAGGTGGCGGTGACGGCCGACAGGTCGGTGTCGTCAGGCAGGTCCACCGAGGTGTCCGAGGTGCCGAGGGTGATGGGAGCGCTGGTGAGGCTGTGGTTGCCGTGCTCCTGGGCGGCCTCCACGAACACCGTGTAGTCGCCCTGGGCGGCCCGCTCGCCGGTGGCGTCGGTGCCGTCCCAGCTGAGGGTGTAGGTGCCCGCGGGCTGGGTGGCACCGGTGGTGGTCTCCAGGTAGCCGGAGTCCGTGTCGGACACGGCGCTGTACCAGCTGGCCAGGTTATTGATCCACCGGTTGCCCTTGGGCGGGTCGTACCAGACGCCCAGGTTGGCCACGAGGTCGCCGGCGGCGGACTCCACCCAGGCGGCCACGTACGGGTTGCGGCTGGGGCCGCCGCTGCCCGACGCGGCGAAGGTGAACCCGATGTCGAGGGTGGCGCCGTCGGGCAGGGCGTCGCCGCTGCTGGCCGTGCCGCCCGAGGTGCTGGTGGCGTCGCCCGCAGCGGTGGTGGTGGTCGATGCGGCGGAGCCGGACGCGGCGGTGGTGGAGGCGTCGGAGAAGGTGCTCTTGTCGTCCTTCTTCCCGCAGGCGGCCAGGCCCGGGATGAGGGCGAGGGCGCCGACGGCGGCGGCCCGCTTCAGGAACGCGCGGCGTTGGGCGTCTTCGAACCGGGGCAGGGCGGGGGGTTCCATGGCGGCGACGGTACGCACGCTTCCTGGGCGTTTCCTGGGAGCGACCGCCGGATCCGCGGTGAGTGTGGGTCGTCAGCCGAAGCAGGCCGCGGCGAACGCCTCGAAGCCCTCGACGTCGGTGGCGACGTGCAGGTGGCCGGCCTCGTCTCGGCTGACGTCGAGCGCCGGGCAGAAGAAGGCGCCGTCATCGGTGAAGAAGTGCGGGGAGCCGATGACGCCCCGCTGCGCACCTTCGGCGTGGTCGGCGAGGACGGCACCGGTGTCGGTGGGGTCGAACCCGGTGATCCCGTGCTCGCCCGCCAGCCCTTGCAGCACCCGGGGATCGGCGATGTCGGTGCGCTGCTCGAACAGGAGGTCCCGCAGCGTGAGGCTCATCCGCTCGCCGGTGGCCAGGTCGATGCCGTACGCGGCGTGGGCGAGGGCCAGGGCCGGGAGGGAGGTGGCGGGGAAGGCGTCGGCCGAGAACCCCTGGAACAGGTCGGGTGCCACCTGGCGGCGGATGTCATCGACCTCCTCGGCGATGAACGCCGGGTCGAGCGGCGTGCCGTTGACCACCTCGAGGGGCCAGGCCCGCACCCGGAGCCGGATGTCGTCGCGTCCCTGCTGGTCCCGCAGGTCCACCAGCCTCCGCAGCCCGACGTGGGTGAACGGGCAGGCGACGTCGGCGAAGACCTCGATGACGGTCATGGTGGCTCCTTCCAGATCGGATACCTCAGAGGGTATCGAGCGATCCATCCCATCTGACATGCGGTGAGATGGCAAGGCGTTGGTGTTGTGATTGATACCCCCTAGGGTATCTGCTCATGTCCTCGACCTCTGCTCCCACCGTCCCCGAGGCCCCCGCCGAGCAGGACCTCCCCGCACCCCGGGAACCCTGGTTCGCCCGGCTGGCCCGGTTCTCCGCCCGGCACCGCCGCGCCGTGATGCTGGTGTGGCTCGTCGCCACCCTCCTCGCCGCACCGCTGGCCCTCACCCTGACCAGCTCCCTGTCGGGTGCCGGATGGGAGGCCCAGGGCTCCACCTCGGTCACCGTCCGCAACGAGCTGCGGCGGGACTTCCCGCAGCTCGGGGCCGAGGCGGCGGTGGTCGTCTACCAGCAGGGCACCCCGGTGGCCGACGACCCGGCCGGCCTGCAGGCGCTGGTGGCCGACCTGGACGGGGCGCCCGGTGCCGCGACCGTGGTCGACCCGCTGAGCCGACCGGCCGACGCCGGGCTGATCTCGCCGGACGGGACCACGGTCCTCGTCCCGGTGGCGCTCGACGCCGAGACCGACGCCGACCTCCCGGTGGCGGCGGAGCACCTCATCGACCACGTGGCCGAGGCCGACCTCCCCGACGGCGCCCGGGCCGAGGTGACCGGCGAGTGGGCCGTGTGGAGCGACTTCAACCAGAGCAACGAGGAGGCGCTGCACAAGGCCGAGCTCCTGTCGGGCATCCCGACGGTCATCCTGCTGCTCATCGCCTTCGGGTCCGCCATCGCCGCCGGGCTGCCGCTGATGCTGGCCCTGGCCGGTATCGCCATCGGCTTCGCGGCCATCCACCTCTACGGCGACACCACCCCCGTCTCGGTGTGGTCGATGAACTTCTCGATGATGATCGGCCTGGCCGTGGGCATCGACTACAGCCTGTTCATCGTCTCCCGCTACCGGGAGGAGCGCGAGGACGGCTTCGGCGCCGAGGACGCCATCGCCACCACGCTGAGCACCGCGGGCAAGGCGGTGTTCCTGTCGGCGCTGGCGGTGGCCCTGTCGCTGGCCCCGGTGTTCGTGGTCCCGGTGATGGTGTTCCGCTCCATGGCGCTCGGGATGATCCTGGCCGTGGTGGCGGTGGCGTTCGCCTCCCTCACCCTGCTGCCCGCGGTGCTGGTCTCGCTGGGCGATCGGGTGCTGGTGGCCAAGGCCGCCGATGACCCGGACCGCAAGGCCGAGGGGCGCTGGGCCCGCTGGACGGGTCGGGCGCTGCGCCATCCCGGTCGCACCCTGTTCGCCGGTCTGGCGCTGCTCCTGCTGCTGGCGGTGCCGGCGGTCGGCATGCGCCTCGGCATGCCCGGCGCCCGCGGGGTGGACGAGGGCCGCTCCAGCCGCGACGGCTACGACCTGCTGGTGGACGCGTTCGGGCCCGGTGCCGCCGCCCCCGTGTTCATCACCGTCCCGGCCGACCAGGCCCAGCAGGTGGTGGACCTCGCCGCCGCCGACCCCAACGTGCTGGCCGCCCAGATCGTGGCCGAGCCCGCCGCGTCGGGCCGGACCGCCGTGCGGGTGATCGGCGCCACCGCCGTGGACGACCAGGCCACCTCCGACATGGTGGGCCGGCTGCGCTCGACGATCGGCGACGCCGTGCCCGACGCACTCGTCGGGGGACCGGCGGCCCAGAACCACGACCTGACCGCCAGCCTCACCGGGAAGGCGCCGCTGGCCATCGGGCTCATCATGCTGGTCGCGTTCGTGCTGCTCCTCGTGGTGTTCCGCAGCCTGACCATCGCGCTGTCGTCGGTGGTGCTGAACCTGATCAGCGTGGGCGCCAGCTTCGGCTTCGCCACCATCGTGTTCCAGCACGGCTGGGGCGCCGGCCTGATCGGCATCGAGCACCAGGGGTTCGTGGACGCCTGGGCGCCGCTGTTCTTCTTCGCCCTGCTGTTCGGGCTGTCGATGGACTACCAGCTGTTCCTGCTGGCCGCGATCCGCGAGCGCTACGAGGCCACGGGCGACACCCAGCGGGCCATCCGGGAGGGCATCGCCAAGACGGGCCGTCCCATCACCAACGCCGCCCTCATCATGATCGTGGTGTTCGTGGCGTTCGGCATCACGGGTCCGATCCCACCGACGGAGCTGGGCATCACCCTGGCCCTCGCCGTCCTGCTCGACGCCACCGTGGTCCGGATGATGCTGGTCCCGTCGCTGATGGGCCTGCTGGGCGAGCGCAACTGGTGGCTGCCCCGCTGGCTCGGGCGCATCCTGCCCACCATCCGGTTCGCGCACTGAGCGCTGGGCGGGGTGCCGGTCAGCGCGCCCGGCACCGGACGACGATGGTCGGGCCGTCGGTCGACGAGAGCGCCTTCGTGGCCTTCGGGAAGCGGGCCAGGTACGCGTCGAGCAGGGGCCCCGCCTCGTCGGGCTCGGCGTCCACGTCGAGGGCCCGCCCGGTCATCGGGGTCCAGGTGCCGTCGATGAGCACGTCGAGCGGGTGCTCGGCGCGGAAGTTGCGCCACCACGTCTTGGACTCCGGTCGGGCGACCGCGATCACCAGTGCGTCGCCGCACCGGGCGTACTGCGTGGGGGTGGTGAACGTGGCCCCGGACCGGCGGCCCTCGTACCGGATGAGGACGGTGGACCCGGCCAGCAGACCCCGCAGCGGCGAGCGGAGGAGGGCGGCGACGACCCGGTTCGGGAACGGTGCCCGTGCGGTGGACGGTGGCGGGTCGCTGGCGGTCACGGTGCCAGCGAACCCCGGGACCGAGCTGCTCGGCCAGGGTCCAAGGTCACCATCGGTCCGGGTGACGTTGGACCCTGGCGGCCGGAGGCGGGGGAGGAGCAGGCTGAGCGGTGATCGGGTGGACCCTCGATCGCCTCGATCGGAGGAGCAGTGGCAGCGTTCGGTGATCCCGGCCACGACGGGACCGAGACGAAGGTGGTGGAGACCCACACGGCGATCCTGTTCTTCGTCGGCGACCACGTGTACAAGCTGAAGAAGGCGGTCGACCTCGGCTTCCTCGACGCCCGGGAGCGCTCGGCACGGGAAGCGGCCTGCCACCGGGAGGTCGACCTGAACCGCCGGCTCGCGCCCGACGTGTACCGAGGTGTGATCGCCCTGGTCGACGAGCACGGCGACGTGGTCGACCACGTGGTGGACATGCGCCGCATGCCCGACGATCGGCGCCTCGCCCGGTGCATCGAGCGAGGCGAGGACGTGAGCGGCGCGCTGTGGACCATCGCCCACCAGGTGGCGGCCCTGCACGGCCGATCCACGCCCAGCCCCGTCCACGACGCGCTGGCCACCCGCAACGCGGTGCAGCAGCGCTGGGCCGACGGCTTCGAGCAGCTCGGCCGCCTCGACCTCGCACCGGAGCTGGCCCGCGGGCTCGAGGAGATGGAGCGGCTGGCCCTGCGCTACCTGGCCGGCCGGGCGCCGCTCTTCGACGAGCGGATCCGGCGGGGCTGGATCCGCGACGGCCACGGCGACCTCCAGGCCGAGGACATCTTCCTCCTCCCGGACGGCCCCCGGATCCTGGACTGCATCGACTTCGACGAGCGCTACCGCTGGGGTGACGTGCTGGCCGACGTGGCGTTCCTGGCCATGGACCTGGAGCGGCTCGGCCGCCCCGACCTGGCCCGGACCTTCCTGGCCCAGCACCGCGAGCTGAGCGCGGACACCTGGCCGGCCAGCCTGGCCCACCACGAGGTGGCCTACCGGGCCCACGTGCGGGCCAAGGTCGAGATCCTCCGCTGCGCCCAGGACGGCACGCTCCCGACGGCGGCCGACCGGGCCGAGCCGTACGTGGAGCTGGCCGACCGCCACCTGCGCGACGCCCAGGTCCAGCTGGTCCTGGTGGGCGGCGGGTCCGGGACGGGCAAGTCGACCCTGGCCCGGGAGCTGGGCGACCGGCTCGGGGCCGTGGTGCTCCGGACCGACGAGGTCCGCCAGCGGATGGCCGAGGCGGCGGGCCTGGACCGTTACGAGCCCGATGCCGTCCTGGCCACCTACCAGGAGATGCTGCTGGAGGCCCGACGCCTGGTGGGCCTGGGGGAGCACGTGGTGCTCGACGCCACCTGGACCCTCCAGGTCCACCGCGAGGTGGCCCGTCACGTGGCCGACGAGACCAGCTGCCACCTGACCGAGCTGCGGTGCGTGCTGCCGCGCGCCGAGGCCGATGCGCGGATCCGGCGCCGCCAGGCCGCGGGCGACGACGCCTCGGAGGCCACCGTCGAGGTGGCGGCGCTCCTGGCCGCCCGCTTCGAGGGCTGGCCGGAGGCGGTGGACGTGGCCACCCACGACGCCGTCGAGCACGTCGCCGACCGGGCGATGGCCGTCATCGGGCGCTCATGACCGCGCCGTCCGGCACCGGACTGCGGCGGGAGCTCGGCCTGGGCCGGGTGACGGCGAGCGGCGTCGGCATCATCATCGGCGCCGGCATCTACGTCCTGGTCGGACCGGCGACGGCCAAGGCCGGCTCGGCGGTGTGGCTGGCGTTCCTCGTGGCCGGGCTGCTCAGCGCCCTGACGGCCCTGTCGTACGCGGAGCTGGCCTCGATGTACCCGTCGGCCGGAGCCGAGTTCGAGTACGCCCGCCAGGTGTGGCCGGCCTGGGCCGCGTTCCTGGTCGGGTGGGTGATGGTCGCCGGGCTGATCGTGGCCGGGGCCGCGGTCGCGCTGGGCTTCGCCACCTACCTCCAGCACTTCGCTGCCGTACCCCTGCGGGTGGGCGCGCTCGGCCTGCTGGCGCTCGTGGGGGCGGTGGCCCTCCGGGGCATCCGCCGCTCGTCCACCCTGACGGTCGCCCTGTCGCTGATCCAGATCGGCGGCCTCCTCCTGGTGGTGGCCATCGGGGTCCCGCACCTCGGCGACCAGCCGCTGCTCCAGGGGGCGTCCGCCGGTGGCGTCATCAGCGGTGCGGCCCTGGTGTTCTTCGCGTTCATCGGCTTCGACGAGGTGATCACCCTCTCCGATGAGACCCGCGACCCGACGCGGGTGGTGCCGCGGGCCCTGCTGCTCGCCCTGGCCATCTCCACGTTCCTGTACGTGGCGGTGGCGATCGCCGCGGTCAGCGTGCTCGGTCCGGCGCCGCTGGCCGGGGCGTCGCAGCCGATGGCCGAGGTGATGGAGACCGCCCTGGGTGCCCCGAGTGCAGACCTGGTGGCCGCCATCGCCCTGGTCGCCACCCTCAACACCACCCTGCTCCTGGTGACGGCGGCATCCCGCCTCCAGTTCGGCATGGCCGAGCACGGGGCCCTGCCCCCGGTGCTGGCCCGCACCAGCCGGGCCGGTGTGCCGTGGGTGGGCGTGTGCGTCGCCCTGGCCGGCGGCGCTCTGGGCGTGGTGATCGGCCACATCGACGTCGTGGCCAGCGTCACCGACTTCGCCGTCTACCTGGTGTTCCTGGCGGTGAACGCCATCGTGATCATCCTGCGGCTCCGAGCGCCCGACCTGCCCCGCGGGGTGCGGGTCCCGTGGACGGTCGGCCGGGTTCCGGTCCTGCCGATCCTCGCCATCGCGGTGGTGGTCGTGGTGCTGCCCGGCATCGAGCCGGCCGCCGCGGTGCTGGGTGGCGGTCTGGTGCTGCTGGGTCTCGCGGTGCACGCGGTGCTGGTCCGCCGGCGCCCGGCCGGTGATCCGATCGAGGTGGCCGCCTAGGACGTTCGACCCTGGTGCCGGCGACGCGTCCGGCGCAGGGTGGAGGGAGACGAGAACCGAGGAGGAGCCATGAGCACCCGTTCTTCCACCACCAGCCAGGACCTGATCGCGGTCACCGACGTCAGCGGGGCCGCCACCGAGGTGCGCGAGCAGGTGTCGCGCAGCGGGGCGGCGGTCGAGGAGGCCACCGCCTCCCTGCGCGAGGCGCTGGCCGAGCTGCACCGCTCCGACGACGAGGCGTGGCGCCGCTACGCCGTCGACATGGAGGAGGCGGCCCGGAGGTTCGACACCACCGTCGGGCTGGCCGCCGCCCGGCTCCGCGCCGAGCGGGCCGCGTCCGCCGAGGATCTGGGCGAGGTGCTCGACGGCGTCGTCGACTCGTGGCGGAGCCGGGCCGACGAGCTGCGGGTCCGCGCCCACGTCGGCCAGATGGACCTCCGGGACCGCCTGGAGGAGACGGTCGAGGAGCTGGACCAGGCGGCCCAGCGGATGGGCACCGTGCTGGCCCGCCTGCGCAGCGGGGTGGGCGAGACGCTCTCGTCGCTCCGGCACGAGACCGAGCACGCCTTCGACGACGCCGCCGACATCTTCTGCGGCCACCGGGCGCGCTGACGGGCCCGGCGCGGAGATCCGCACCGGGCCCGCCGCGCCCGCCTCGTCCCGCGGCCCCGAGGGTGGGGCCGACAAGGCGAGAGAGGCGACCGGAGGCTGCTGGCTCAGGTCGAGAAGTCCGGCGTGGCCGCGAACCCGATGGATTCCGCACCCGACCCCGGTCGGTAGAAGAAGGCGTCGAGGCCGAGGTCGTAGTCGAAGTCGCCTCGGACGACCCGTGCGCCGGGACCCTGGTCGGGGTCGAGCACCGCGACGGTCGCGCCGCTCACCAGCCCCCGGTCGGGTCCGTTCGGCTCGTACAGCAGCGCGGCGGCGAACCCTTCGACCGGCACCGGGGCGCCGGTGGTGCCGATCGGGTCGACCCCGGTGCTCTCGTACGTGCCGCCGCCGTTGGTCCACAGCGCATCTGGGGCGCTGCCCGGTCCGTGCCACAGGATGGAGTCGTAGGAGCCGCCGCCCAGGGGCACCGGGTTGTAGGTGCCGTTGACGGTCTTGGCGGTCCTGGTGAACCCGGAGCCGCTGGTCTGGAACAGGGCGTCGGCGCCGCTGCCCGGCTGGTACGCCAGGAAGTCCTCGTACGGGTCGTTGTTCACGTTGAGCGGGATGAGGCGGGGCGAGCCGGTGATCGCCACCGAAGACTGGTCGTAGCGCCCGCTGCCGTCGGCACGGAACCGCCAGACGGTGTCGGCGGCGGTCCCCGGGGCGTACCAGACGATGCGGTCCTTCGGCGTGCCGTTGAACTCGGGCGGGCCGCCGGCCGCGAGCGCCATCGGCCAGGTGAGCGTCTGGTCGAGGGCGAGCGGCTGGTAGGTGCCGTTGATCGAGATCGCCTTGGACGTGAAGTACGCGGAGGTGTCGACCGACTGCCAGAGGTTGTCGGCGGCGGTGCCGGGTGCGTACCAGAGGATGTCGTCGTAGCTGTCGCCGACGAAGTCGCCGACCAGCGGCCGGTAGGTGCCCGACACGTCCTTTCGGACCTTGGTGAACGACCCCCGGGTGGTGGACGAGATCCACAGGTAGTCGGGCGTGGGTCCGGGTGCGTACCAGAAGATGTCGTCAGCCCGGCCGCCGGCGAAGTTGCCGACGATGGGGGTGTAGGTGCCGCCGAACTAGCCGCCGGCCCCGCCGACCCACTGCTTGAACGCGTGGAACGGGGCGGGTGCCGCCTGGGCCGGGGTGGGGGCGAACCCGATGACCGTGGCGAGGGCGAGGGCGGCGGCCAGCGCCCGGACGAGGTGCGGACGGGCGCTCACAGGTCTGCCACCTGCTCCGCGATGGCGATCATCTGGTCGCTGGACGCAGGCTGCCCGCCGTCGGTGAGCTCGACGCCGCGCTGGACCGTGTACGACCCGGTGCCGGTCTTGAGGACGATGGTCCCGAAGTCGCTGAAGGCGAAGGCGTCGTCGATGCCGGGCACGGGCTCGGCATCGGGCTGCACCTCCTTCTGGCTGTCGTAGTAGGCGCCGTCGGTGGCGTCCTGGCGGATCTGGACCACGTAGCCGGTCACGCCCCCGAGGTCGATCGAGTAGTCGCAGCTGGGCAGGCTGTAGGCCGGGTTGGGCGCAGCCTTGGTGAGCGTGGCCTCGGGGAGGATGGCGGCCACGTCGTCCTGGGTGATGGCGTCGCAGATGGCGGTGGCATCGGCGGCGGCCGCGGTGGTGCTGGCGCCGGTTCCGGCACCGGTGGGATCGCTGGCGAGCTCGGTCGGGGTGGTGGTGTCGTCGGCGGACGACGACGAGGAGCCATCGCTGCTCGACGATCCGCCGCAGGCCCCGAGCAGGATCGCCAGGGCGGCTGCGGGGGCCAGCCAGCGGGCGTGGCGGAGCGACGGGACGTGGGGGGAGCGTGGTGCGGGAGCCATGCGCTGATGGTGCATCGGCGCTGGTCAGAGGTCATGAGTGGTGCACCACTCAATCCCGGCGCCGTCACCACTCAGCGGTACGATCGCGCCGCGTCGCCGGTGCCGGCCGGTCGCAGACAGGAGCACGACCAGGTGGCCCCCGCACCCACCGACCCGACCCGTCCCCCGGCGTCGCCGGGGCTGCTCGTCGGACGCGACGCCGAGGTTCGCCGGGCCCGCGCCGCGCTCGAAGGGCCCGGCGTGGTCGTGTGCGGCGCGCCCGGGGTGGGTGCCACCTCCCTGGTCGACGCCGTCGTGCCCCGCCCGGCGGCCCGCCTGGTGGTCACCGAGGCGATGCGGACCCAACCCCTGTTCGCGCTGCGGACGCTGCTGGACCCTGCCGACGACGCCGACGACCCGCTCCGGGTGCGGGCGGCGCTGGTGCGGTCGCTGGCCCCGGCGGGGCGCCGCCCGGTGCTGGTGGTCGACGACCTGGACCACCTCGACGACGCGTCCGCGGCGGTCCTGGCCCAGCTGGTGGCCGACGGTGCCGTCCGGGTGGCGGGCGTCCGTCAGGTCCGGCCGGCCCGTGACGGCATCGCCGTGCTGTGGCGCGACCTCGGGCTGGTCCGCGTCGACCTGGCGCCGCTGCCCGACGCGGCGATGGCGGTGCTGCTGGAGCGGGAGCTGGGCGGCTCGGCCGAGGGCCGCACGCAGGTGGACCTGCTGCACCTGGCCGCCGGGAACCCGTACCTGCTGGGTGAGGTGTGCGCCGCCTCGATCGCCGCCGGGCGGCTCGCTCCCGTCGGCGGGCTCTGGAAGCTGGAGGGCGAGGCGGCCCTCTCCGCCGACGTGACCGATCTGGCCCGCCGCACCCTGGAGGGCCTCGACCCCGCGGCCCACCCGGCGGCGGAGGTCCTGGCGGTGGCGGGGCCGCTGCCGTGGGCCATGGCGGCTTCGGTCCTCGGGCTCGACGGTCTCGAGGCGCTGGAACGGGCCGGGCTGGTGCGCAGCGACGACGAGGCGGCCCCCGTTCGCCTGGCCGATGCCGTGGTGGCCGCCCACCTGCGCCGCACGGTCCCCCGGTCCGCCCGCCAGCGCATCGTGGCCGGGCTGGCTGCTGCCGCCGCCGCGGTGGGCCCCGACGACGACCCGGACCTGTTCGTCCGGGCGGCGGAGTGGGCCGTCGCCGCCGGCGAGCCGGTCGACGCGGGCCGCCTGCTGGTCGCCGCCCGCACGGCGGTGGACCTGGGCGACCCGGCCCGTGCCGAGCACCTGGCCGCGGCGTCGGCGGCGGCCACCGAGGAGCCCAGCACCGAGGCCGTCCTGCTGCAGTCGTGGTGCGCCGACGAACGGGGTGCCATCGACCGGTCGACGGCGGTGCTGGCGGGCCACGTCCCGCTCGGGGACGAGGCGGTGGTCGCCGTCGCCATCCGCCGGGCGGAGCAGCAGTTCTGGACCTTCCGCGACCCGCAGGGCGCAGCGTCGCTCTTGCGGGAGGCCGCCGCGGCGGTGGCCCCGCCCTGGAACCACGCCGCCGATGCCCAGCAGGCGCTGTTCGACCTGCTCGACGGGCGCCCGGAGGAGGCGGCGGCCGCCGCCGACCCGCTCCGGGATCACCCGACCCGGCTCGTGGCCAGCGCCGCCTCGCTCGCCTCGGCGCTGGCCTTGGTGGTGGCGGACCGTCCGGTCGAGGCTGCCGAGCTGGCGGAGTCGTCGCTGGCCTCGCTGGCGGGACCGGATCCGGCGCTCTACATCGACCCCGGCGTCCACGTGATCTCGCTCGGCTTCGCGCTGGAGGGGTCGGGTCGGCTGCGGGAGGCCGATGCCCTCACCGATGCGGTCTACCGCCACGCCCTGAGCCGACCGGGTCGCCAGGCCCAGGGGTGGGCGGCGCTCATCCGGTCCCGGGTGCTCACGGCGATGGGCCGCCCGGTGCGGGCGCTGGTGGTCGCCTTGGAGGCGGAGCAGATCTGGCGGGGCGCCAACCTCGTCGGCCTGGCCCGCTGGTCGGCCACGGTTGCGGCCCAGGCGGCGGCCGAGGCCGGCGACGTCGACACGCTCGCGGCGGCGCTGGAGCGGATCGACGCGGACGACCCGGTGCCGTTCCGGCTGTTCGACCCGGAGGTCGACCGGGTGCGGGCCTGGGCCGCCTCGCTCGACGGCGATGCGGACCGCACCCGGGACGCTCGGGCTGAGCTGGCGTCCGCCGCTCGGCGGGCGGCCGCGTCCGGTCGGCGGTCGCTGGCCGTGCTGGCGGCGGCGGACCTGGTGCGGCTCGGCGATGCTGCGCTCGGGGCCGAGGTGCTGGCCGAGGTGGTGGTGGCCGCCTCGTCGGTGGCGTCGCAGCGTCGGCTGGCGGCGGCCCGGGCCGTGGTCGCCGGCGACGGCTCCGCGCTGGAGGCGCTGGCGGCGGCGTGGGAGGCCGATGGGGCGCTGGGGCCGGCGGCCGAGTGCCTGGCTTGGGCGGCGGCGGCCCGTCCGCCCCGGGCGGCGGTGCTGCGTTCGCGCGTGGGGGAGCTGCTGGGCGACGGTGGCCTGGCCTCGCCGCCCCTCGCCGAGCTGGGCCTGCTGGCCGAGGCGACCCGCCTCACCGCCCGCGAGCGCGAGGTGGTGGCGCTGGTGGCCGAGGGGTTGAGCAACCGGGCCATCGCCGATCGGCTGGTGGTGTCTACCCGCACCGTGGAGAACCACCTGCACCGGGCCTTCGCCAAGCTCGGCGTGTCCTCTCGGGCGGATCTGGTCGACCTCCGCTGAGGTTGGTGTTGTCGACACGTCGTCGCTATGTTGACGACATGGTGTCGGCAAATGGGCCGGCGCCCTCGGCTCCCCGAGGTGGCCCGTGTTCCTGGCACTGCGAGACCTGCGCGTCGGACGGGGCCGCTTCGTCCTGGTCGGCATCGTCATCGGCCTCGTCGGGCTCCTCACCACGTTGCTCTCGGGGCTGGCCACCGGCCTGGTCGACGATGGCATCTCCGGTCTGCGCGGCCTGCCCCTGACGCACCTGGCGTTCCAGCCCGGCGCCGAGTCCAGCTTCAGCCGCTCCACGCTCCGGCCCGACGACCTCGAGCCGTGGAGCACCGCCGACGGGGTCGAGGCGGCACCGCTCGGCGTGTCGTTCTTCAACGCCAAGACCGAGGGCGGCGAGACCCTCGACCTGGCGGTGTTCGGCACCCCGCCCGACAGCTTCCTGGCCCCGAACGCCGAGGCCCGGGCCGCCCTCGCCGGCCGGCCCGGCATCGTGCTCAGCCAGGAGTTCCGCAAGGAAGGCGTGCGCGTCGGCGACGAGCTGACCATCGTCGGCCCCGACCAGACGCTGCCGGTCCTGGGCTTCACCTACACCGGGTCGTACGGGCACGTGGACATCGCCTTCACGTCGCTGGAGGTCTGGCAGCAGCTGGTGTACGGCGACAACGCCGACGGCCGCTTCTCCGCCGTGGCCATCCGCGGCGGCGACGCCGCCACCTACGCCGCGGCCGACCGGGCCGCCGGCACCGAGACCGAGACGAAGGAGCACGCCTTCGCCGGCTCGCCCGGCTACGCGGCGGAGACGGCCACCATGACCCTCATCCGCGGGTTCCTGCTGGTCATCTCGGCGCTCATCGTCGGGGCCTTCTTCACGGTGTGGACCATCCAGCGCACCCGCCAGATCGGCCTCCTCAAGGCGCTCGGCGCGTCCAACGCCTACGTCCTGCGAGACGCCCTGGGGCAGCTGGCCGTGATCCTCGTCGCCGCTACCGCAGCGGGCGCCCTGGTGGCCGTCGGCCTCGGCCAGCTGGTGGGCGACGAGGTGCCGTTCAGCCTCCAGGCCGGTCCCGTGCTCACGTCGGCCGCCGTCCTGGTGGTGCTGGGGCTGGCCGGGAGCCTGGTGGCCATCCGCAAGGTGACCTCCGTCGATCCGATCATCGCCCTCGGGGCCGAACCGTGAGCAGGGAGCAGCCGTGACCCTCGTCCTCGACGGCATCGCCGTCACCGTGCCCGACGGCCTCGAGCGCCGCACGATCCTGCGCCACATCGACCTCTCGGTCGCCCCCGGCGAGGTGGTGGCCGTCACCGGCTCCTCGGGCTCGGGCAAGTCCACCCTGCTGGCCGTCGCCGGCCTCCTCCGCCAGCCCGATGCCGGGCAGGTCGTGATCGACGGCACCGAGGCATCGGGGCTGCGGCGCAAGCAGCAGGCCGCCCTCCGGGGCCGGCGCATCGGGTTCGTCTTCCAGTCGGCCAGCTTGTTCCCGTCGCTCACCGCGCTCGAGCAGCTCGAGCTGGCGGCCCATGTGACCGGTGGGCTGGACCGGGCCGCCCGGGCTCGGGCCGTGGACCTGCTCGACGCCGTGGGCCTCCGCAGCCGGCGCGACGCCCGCCCCGCCGAGCTGTCCGGCGGCGAGCGCCAGCGGGTGGGCATCGCCCGGGCGCTGATGAACGACCCGGCCGTGATCCTGGCCGACGAGCCCACCGCCGCCCTCGACGACGAGCGCGGGCGCGAGGTGCTGGCCATCCTGGCGGGGGAGGCTGCGGCCCGGGGCGCCGGTGCGCTCGTCGTCACCCACAACCCGGCGCAGCTGCCCGCCGGGACCCGATCGCTGCACCTGGCCGACGGCGTGCTGGCCGAGGTGGCTCCCGCCGGGGCCTGAGCGGCGTGGGAAGCTGGACCCGTGCCCCGCATCACCGCCGGCAGCGTCGCCGAACACGTCGCCCAGCAGGAGCGTGCGGTGTTCGATGCCGCCATCGCCCTGTTCACCGAGCGGGGCTACTCGGCGGTGACCCTGGGCGACATCGCCAAGGAGGTCGGCCTGGCCCGGAACTCGCTCTACCGGTACTTCCCGACCAAGGCATCGATCCTGCTGCGCTGGTACGCCGAGGAGCTGCCGGTGCAGGCCGAGCGCTCGCGGGAGCTGCTCGCCGGCGATGACCCGCCGGCCCGCCGCATCGACCGGTGGGCG
>CALANQ010000082.1 GCA_937926025.1 uncultured Acidimicrobiales bacterium | reverse complement strand
CGCGCCCGCGGCGCCACCCGCGCCCGCGGCGCCACCCGCGCCCGCGGCGCCACCCTCCTGGCCGCCGAGCAACCCGGCTCCCGCCCCCACCTGGCAGCCGCCGGCCGACGCCCCCTCGCCCGCCGACGCACCTGCCCCGGCCGACGCGCCGCCGCCCGCCCCGCCCGCAGCAGATCCGCTGGCCCCGCCGTGGGACCCGCCGGCCTCAGGTGATGCCCCGCCGTCCGGAGGCGACGGCGGCTCCGGCTCGTGACCGACCTGCTGCTCCTCACCCGAGACCTGGTCGCCTTCCCGTCGGAGAGCCACGCCGAGGCGCCGTTCGTCGACTGGATCGAGGCGGAGCTGGCGCCGCTGGACCACCTGGAGGTCGAACGGGTCGGCGACAACCTGGTGGCCCGGACCACCGGGTCGGCTCCCATGCGGGTGCTGCTCGCCGGTCACACCGACACGGTGCCGGTGAACGGCAACGGCACGCCGCGCATCGACGGCGACACCCTCTGGGGCCTGGGCGCCACCGACATGAAGGCCGGCCTGGCCGTCATGTTGGCGCTGGCCCGGACCATCACCGCGCCCGCCCTCGAGGTGACCTACGTGTTCTACGCCGCCGAGGAGGTGGCCGCCGTGCACAACGGGCTCGGCCACCTCTTCCGCGACCGGCCCGACCTGCTCGACGCCGACGTCGCCCTCCTCGGGGAGCCCACCGACGGGGTCATCGAGGCCGGCTGCCAGGGCACGATGCGCGTCCAGGTGACCGTGCGCGGCCGCCGGTCGCACACCGCACGGCCGTGGATGGGCGACAACGCCATCCACCGGCTCGGGCGGATCCTGGCCGCGGTGGAGGCGTTCCCCGAGCGCCGGCCCGTGCTGGACGGCTGCGAGTTCCGTGAGGCCCTCCAGGCCGTTGCGGTGACCGGCGGCGTGGCCGCCAACGTGGTGCCGGACCTGGCCACGGTCACCCTGAACCACCGGTTCGCCCCGGACCGCACCGCCGCCGAGGCGGAGGCCGGGCTGCGGGCCCTGGTGGAGCCGTTCCTGGAGGACGGCGACGAGTTCGAGGTGGTCGACGTGGCGGGGGCGGCGGCACCGTCGCTCGAGCACCCGGTGCTGCAGGCGATGGTCGAGCGCAACGGCCTGCCGGTGCGGTCCAAGCTCGGCTGGACCGATGTGGCCCGCTTCGCCGAGCACGGCATCCCGTCCACCAACTTCGGGCCCGGCGACGCCACCGTCGCCCACATGGCCGACGAGCGCGTCGACCGGGCGCCCATCGAGCGCTGCTACGCGGTGCTGGCCGACATCTTGACCACCGGGGTCTGACGCCCGGTGGTCGGCTTCGGCCCTCGTCGCACGCCACCCGGCCAGCGCCGGACCGGTCCCGCGGGGGAGGAGCACTGGTGGGACGACGCCGACCAGGCGTTCGCCGAGGTGCCGTTCCTGCGCACCCGTGACCTCGGTCGGCTGTGGCAGAGCGTGCCGATGCCGAACAACGCGGAGCGCCTCGACCCCCACGGCGACGACGAGCACTCGGCCGCGGTGCGCGCCGAACGGGAGCGGCGGGTGCTGACCGCCCTCGACGAGGGGGCGGCCTGGCGCCAGCGCAAGGAGCGGGTGCTGGTGGTCCCGCGGGTGGAGGTGTTCCGCGACGTCGACGACCGGGCCCACCGGGCGGCGTGGCAGGAGCACGGCACCGCCTGCCTCGATGCGGTCTGGCGCCAGCGGTGGCGCGAGCGCGAGGTGGAGCCGGGTTGGATCGAAGCGACGTGGAAGCCCGACGACGAGGTCGAGGCGGCCACCCCGGTGGACCCCGACGCCCGGGCCGCGCTCGGTCAGGTGGACTGGATCACCGTCGAGGACCAGACCCACACGACCACCACGGGCACCATCGATCGGTACCAGCACGTGTCGGTCTGGTGCGGGCGAGGGCTGGTGACGCTGACGGTCCGCCACGACGATGCCCTGGACCTCGACGCCACCACCGTGCGGGTGGCGCTGGCTGCGTACCGGCGGCTGTGGGCGCTGGACCGCTGAGCGACCTCCGGCGCGCCGGACCCGTCGAGTCCGTACACTGCCGCCCGTTCGCCAACCACACAGGAGCCGTGCCATGGCCATCGCCGTCGGATCGACCGCCCCCGGGTTCACCCTCAAGGACCAGAACGGAGCCGACGTCTCCCTCAGCGACTTCGCCGGCAACCACGCCGTGGCGCTGGTGTTCTACCCGTTCACGTTCACCGGCATCTGCGAGGGCGAGCTGTGCGCGCTCCGCGACGATCTGAGCCGCTACGAGGCCGCCGGCGTGCAGGTGCTGGCCGTCTCGTGCGACTCCAAGAACTCGCAGAAGGTGTGGGCCGAGCAGCAGGGCTACACGTTCCCGCTGCTGTCGGACTTCTGGCCCCACGGCGCCACCGCGCAGGCCTACGGAGTGTTCAACGACGCCCTCGGCTGCGCCAACCGGGCGACCTTCCTGATCGACCGCGAGGGCGTGGTGGTGGACGCGTTCGAGACCGACAGCCTGGGGACGCCGCGCGAGCAGGCGCGCTACGAGGCGGCCCTGGCCGCCCTGTGACCGTGGCGCGCGGGCTCAGAGCTTGCGCATCACGGTGACGACCCGCCCGAAGATCTGCACGTCGGCCGCCGAGAACTCCATGGGGGACAGGCGCGGGTTCGACGGCAGCAGCACCACCTGGTCGCCGCTGCGGGTGTAGGTCTTCACCGTGGCCTCCTCGCCCGGGATGCCGGCGACGACGATCTCGCCGTTGCGGGCATCGGGCTGGGAGCGCACCACCACGAAGTCGCCGTCGAGGATGCCGGCGTCGATCATCGAGTCGCCGCGCACCTTCAGCATGAACAGGTCGCCCTCGCCCGTGAGGTCGGCCGGGACCGGCACGACCTCCTCCACGTTCTCCTGGGCCAGCACGTCGGTGCCGGCGGCGACCTCGCCCACCAGGGGCACGTGCCGGATGGGCCGGCGCTCGACCGCGGCGCCGGACTGCGGATCCCACCGGACCTCGATGGCGCGGGGCTTGGACGGGTCGCGGCGCAAGAAGCCGAGGCGCTGGAGGGTGGACAGGTGCGAGTGCACCGTGGAGGGGGAGCCGAGGCCGACCGTCTCGCCGATCTCGCGGACCGAAGGCGGGTAGCCACGCTCGCGCATCGACGCATCGATGCACTCGAGGATCTGTCGCTGGCGGGCGGTGAGCGCTTGGTCTGACATGGGGGGCTCCTTGCGTGCGGCCCGGTGGGGCGAACCGGTCGATCGAACAGGTGGTCGACCGTGACCGTAGCATCGCGCACGTGTTCGGGCAAACACCTGTTCGTCCTCGGGGTTGACGACGAACGGGTGTTCGTGGTTACCTGGCGTCTCCGAACAGGCGTTCGTGGAACGGGCGTTCGGATCGCTTCGCTGTCAGACCCCCTGGGGAGCATGTGACCATGGCTGCAATCATCGAACCCCGCCGGCTTCCCGTCCGCCCGGCTCCTCGTCCCGCCCTCCGCCTCGTCTCCGCCCACGACGGCCGGCCGGTCAGCGCACCGGTGGACCTCGGGCTCACCTCGGCGCACCTCGCCGCCGCCGTGGCCGCCATCGTCGCCGCCCTGGTGCTGGCGCTCGCCATCGGCAACGGCGCCTTCGCCCGCCTCGTGCCGGATCCGCCCGCGGCCGCCGCCGCAGCGTCGGTCGACGCCGGCTCGGGCGCCCCCGCGGGCACCACGGTCACCGTGGCCGCCGGCGACACCCTCTGGAGCATCGCCCGCCAGGTGCAGCCCACCGGGGACCTGCGGCCCCTGGTCGACCAGCTCACCGCCACCTACGGCGCTGCCCCGCTCCAGGTCGGGCAGGAGGTCGTGGTCCCGACCTGACCGCTGCGGGCCGGACCCGGCCGTGCAGGTAGCGTCGGGCCCGTGCGCTGCCCTGCGTGTGGAACCTTCGAGGACAAGGTCGTGGACTCCCGTCAGTCCGAAGACGGCCAGCTGATCCGTCGCCGACGCGCCTGCCTGGCGTGCGGACGCCGGTTCACCACGTTCGAGCGGCTCGAAGAGGTCCCGCTCACGGTCCTGAAGCGCTCCGGCGATCGGGAGCCGTTCGACTCGACCAAGGTGGTGGCCGGGCTCGAGCTGGCCACCAAGGGCCGGCCGGTGGCCGCCGACGACCTCGACCGCATCGCCGCCGCGGTCGAGGAGTCCCTCCGGCTCGAGGGCAACGAGATCACCAGCGACCTGGTCGGGCGGGCGGTGCTGGAGCACCTGCGGGAGCTCGACGTGGTGGCCGCCGTGCGCTTCGCCAGCGTCTACAAGGAGTTCGACGACCTGGCGGACTTCGAGCGGGAGCTCGCCGAGCTCATGGGTCCCTCCCGCCTCACCGAGGCCACCGAGCCCAAGCGCCACTGACCCCGCGGGTCAGCCGCCGGCGGTGCGGGCCAGGCGGGCCAGCTGGCCCTGCCACCACTCGGCGAAGCGCTGCTGGGTGGCCGGCAGCGGGAAGCCGTGGCGCACGGCGTGGTCGGCGGGGATGCGGTCCCAGCCGTAGTGCTCCACCACCACCCGGGTCTCGTCGCCGACCCCGGCGAACGTCACGTGCAGCTCGGTCGACTGGTCGGCGTCGAAGCTGGCGTGGCGCCAGGTGAGGGCCAGGCGCTGGGGCGGCTCCCACACCAGGACCTCGCCGATGGTGAACGCGGTGCCGTCCTCGTAGGTCTCCACCAGGCGTCCGTCGGGTCCCGGGTCGAACGACAGCGTGCCCTTCCGGTCGGTGAACGGGAACAGGTCGCTGGGGCGCCACCACGCCCCGATCTCGTCGGTGAACGCCGCGAAGGCGCGGGTCGGGGTGGCGGGGACGCGCAGGGCGACCAGCACCCGGGATCCGTCGGTCACGAGTCGCGGAGGTGGTCGGCGAACGCGGTGAGCTGCTGGGTCCAGCCCTGCTCGGTCTGGGCCAGCCACGAGCGGAGGTCCGCCATCGGGGCGGAGCGCAGGGCGTAGATGCGGACCCGGGCGTCGAAGGGCGGGTGCTCCTCGGTGACCAGGTCGTGCTGGCGGAGCAGGCGGAGGTGCTTGCTCATCGTGGAGGGCGACACGGCGAGCGCCTCGGCCCGGTGGGGCCGTTCGGCCAGCAGCTCCACGGCCCGGCGCCGGACCGGGTCGGCCAGGGCGGCCAGCGTGGCGTCGATGGGGGCTGGGTCGCTCACGGCCACTCGGTGGCCGAGATGGGCTGGCCGAGGGCGGCCTCGGCCTCCTCGAGGCTGACCTCGCGCACGGTCTGGGCGAAGGACCACCGGTGCCCTTCGAGGTCGAGCGCCTGGTACACGCGATCGCCGTAGAACTGGTCGCTCGGCTCGCCGATGATGCGGGCGCCGGCGGCGCGGGCGCGTTCGCAGTGGGCGTCGACGTCGTCGGTGAGGTGGACGTGGATGCTCTGGGTGTTGGCGCCGCCGACGGCCTCAGGGCTGCGGACCAGGTCGCTCCACTGGGCGCCGACCATGACCCGGCCGCGCCCGGCGCTGCTCATCTCGTAGTGGCACATCTCGGGCTGATCGGGCGGCCCTTCGATGGCCATGGTGACCTCGAAGCCGAAGGCGGCCTCCAGCCAGGCGAGCGCGGCCTTGGGGTCGCGGTAGGTGACGGCGGAGGTGAAGACGGGGGTGGTCACGATGCAGGTCCTTTGGTTGCGTTCT
>CALANQ010000081.1 GCA_937926025.1 uncultured Acidimicrobiales bacterium | reverse complement strand
CAGGAAGTCGCCGTGCGCCGAGTAGATGTTGCCCGACGCCAGGCGGAGGTCGTGGCCCTCGCCCCAGATGGGGAACCGGATGCTCATGGTGAGCTGCGGGATGTGGACCGGATGGGAGTCCGGGCACTCGCCGTCCTTGGAGTACGCGGCGTGCGAGGTGTGGTCCTCGCTGTCGAGGTAGGTCCCGTCCCAGCAGTCCTGGAACGTGAGCACCAGGTGCAGCGGGGCCGTGGTCGGGCACGTGGGCGGGTCGTCGCTGAGGATCGTCCGCGAGCCGCACGTCCACCCGGTGGCCTCACCGGGCTGGGGCTCGGTGGCGGTCTGGTCGCCGGCGATCAGCGACAGGCCGAACGGGAACGGCTCCACGTCGGCCGGGTCGACCCCGGGCGCCGCCCGGTAGTAGGCGTGCAGGTCGAGCGGCTCGACCTCCTTGTCGCCGTCGTAGAGGGCCGGCTGCCAGTAGGCCGCCGTGTCCACCTTCTTGTCGCAGGTGGTGTCGCCCTCCACCAGCTCCTCCGGGGTCGAGTCCTGGTCGGTCTCGGTGGCGCCGTAGAAGTCGTGCTGGTGCGACATCCCCTCCATCCCGAAGTGGACGATGGGGTCGTTGGGGCCCTTGTGGCTGAAGGTGCAGCCCACGACGAACTGCCCCGTGCGGCCCTGCGGGCCGATCCAGCGCTCCGGGGTGGCCGGGAGCGCCGGGCCGGCGGGCTTGATGGCCCGCTCGGCCCAGGGCCCCTGGTCCGTCGTGCTGGTGGTGTCATCCGAGCCGCCGCCGAAGGCGAGCACCGCTGCGACCGCCGCCACGACGACGACGACCGCAGCAGCGGCAACGAGCGCCCGCCGGCGGCCCGTGCTCAATTGCTGGGCTTGGTCGGCACCTTGATGGCGTCGACATCGGGCTTCTCGGGCCCCTCGAAGCGCGGCGCCGGCGCGGTGGCGGCGTCGGGCATGTTCTCCTGGTCCTCGGGCTCCGGTGTGGACTGGTAGGTGTCCTTGGCCGGGGCCGGGGCCTGCTCGTTGATCAGCACGAGGAGGTCGAGGCCGTCCTTCTCGAAGTCGCCGCCGTTGCCGGTGCCGTCGCAGGGGGCGAGGGCCTCGAGGTCGGCGGGGGCGCTGCTGGTGAACACGTTGTCCGAGAAGCAGTTGTCGAGGTCGGCGGTGGTGGCGGACTTGTCGTCGAGGGCGATGGTGCCCGACGCCAGGTCGGCCAGGCCGGAGTCCGACACGTCGTTGCCGATGACCCGGTTGCCGGTGGCGTTCCACATCACGATGTCGGGGATGTCGCCCTCATCGGGGAGCTCGTCGTCGCGGGTCTCCTCGCACGGCGTCTTCAGCTCGCTCGCCGGGGGCACGACGTCGCTGGCGTCCTCCTCCGGGAACGGCACGGCGGCGATGCCGGTCCGGTCGTGCTGGTACACGAGGTTGCGCTCGACGGTGTTGTTGATGCTGCCCGCCATGAGGATGCCGTTGCCCTGGGCGAGCAGGGCGACGTCGATGGCCGGGGCCTCGTCGTTGTTGTTGTCGTACACCGTGTTGCCGACGATGGTGTTCGAGCGGCCCGGGTAGCAGAGCTCGTAGGAGCCCGAGTTCGGCACGACGCCGGCCCGGTTGTAGCGGAACGTCGAGTTGATGATGTACAGCTCGCCGCCCGAGTTGGTGCCCGAGTAGCCGAGGCCGTTGTGCTCGGAGACGACGGTGTCGATCACGGCGTCGCACTCGTAGCACTCGCCGATGTAGAAGCCGGCGTCGGGGCTGCCCGAACCCAGGCTGTGGTCGAACTGACCGTGGTAGGCGTCGAAGGCGTAGATGCCGTAGTCGCCGTTGCGGTAGGCGGTGAGGTAGGAGCCGCGGTAGCGGTCCGACCCGGTCCAGAAGAAGCCGTTGGACGTGTAGTTCTTGGCGGTCATGTTCTCGACCACGACCCCGTCGGTGTCGAGGACGCGGATGCCGTTCTCCAGCTCGAACCCGCCGTCGAGGACCACCTTGT
>CALANQ010000080.1 GCA_937926025.1 uncultured Acidimicrobiales bacterium | reverse complement strand
TGCCGATGTTCAGGTGCGGCTTGTTCCGCTCGAACTTTTCCTTGCCCATGACCGGACTCCCTTGCCTCAGGTTTGCTTAGTGGTACAACTCGCCCAGGACCGGGTAGCGGCACCGGGCGCTTGGTAGCGGCGACCGGGTTCGAACCGGTGACAACTCGATTATGAGCCGAGTGCTCTGACCAACTGAGCTACGCCGCCAGATGCCCCTCGGAAGGGACGTGGCATTGCGAGCCTCCTGTGGGAATCGAACCCACGACCTCTTCCTTACCATGGAAGCGCTCTGCCGACTGAGCTAAGGAGGCGAGAGCCGCGCCGCTCTGGAGCGGTTCGGACCGGCTGGTCAGCATAGCCACCTCCCCTGCCCGTGACGAAAGCCAGATGCCGGCGGACCCGGCGTCACCCGGTCCGGTCACGAATCTGGGCCGTTCGGCCCACGAAACGCTCAACAACCGGTCGCCGCGGCCGATGGTCCGCGGTGCAGTACACCCGTCTGGTCATCGAGGAGGGCACCACGACCTTCTCGCTCAGCTTCCACCCGCGGCTGACCGTCGTCGCCGGGGTGAACGCTGGGGCCCGGAAAGGGCTGGTCTCGGAGCTGATCGGCGGGCTGGGCAGCACCCGCACGGGGGTGAACCTGGAGCTGGTCGACGACCGCGGCCGCCGCCTGGCCGTCCTGCGCCCCGCCACCGGCGGTCACCGGGTCATCGACCTGACCAGCGGGACCGACGTGAGCGAGGAGTTCCGCAGCTCCGACGGCCGCCTCGAGGTGCTCGGCCGGTACGGGCTCGACGCCCGCACCACCCGCGACGCCCTCCACCTGGACCGGGACGGGCTGGCCCGCGACGCCCAGCGCGACGACGTCGTGAACCGGCTGAGCGAGATCGATCAGACGGAGCTGTGGTCCACGGCCGCCCGGGTGCGCATCACCGAGGACGAGCTCAAGGCCCTCGGCGACGAGCGCAACGGCCAGGAGGACGCCGAGCTGGTGGCCCGCATCGAGCGTCACCACCACGGCCTGGAGGAGGCGCTCGACCAGCACCGCAAGCTGCGTCGCGACGCCTCGCTGGTGTGCGCCGCCTCGCTGCTGGCCGCCCTCCCGGTTGCGCTCATCCGGCCCGGTCTCGCCGTGCCGATCCTCGCCATCGGCCTCATCACGATCCTCATGGCGTTCATGTTCCGGGCCCGCGTGGAGGCCGTGCAGCGCATGGAGCAGAACGCGCTGGCCGATGCCGGCGTCGACTCCTACCTCGGCTATGTCGTCGGCCGGGTGAACGACATGATGGAGGACACCGAGTCCCGTCGTCGGCGCCTGGCCCTCGCCGAGGACCACCGTGCCGCTGCCGTCCGGTGGACCCGCGTCGCCGGCGACGTGAGCGTCGAGTGGGCCCTGGCCCACCACGAGGAGATCGAGACCGCAGCCCGTCTCCGGCGCGAGCTCGCCACCCTCGGCCAGATCTCGAGCACGGCGCCCGCCCTCGACGACGAGACCACGGCCCTCGCCCAGTCGCTGATCACCCACCTGAGCCGGCTCCGCACCATCGGCTCGGGCGGCGAGTCGATGCCGCTGATCCTCGACGATCCGTTCACCGACGTGGCCCCCTCCACCAAGCTCACGCTGATGGAGCTGCTGGCCCGCACGGCCGGGTCGCCGCAGGTGATCCTGCTCACCGATCAGGACGAGGTGGCCACCTGGGCCCGCCTCGAGGCGCTGACCGGCGAGGTCGCCCTGGTGGAGCCGTCGATCTCGACGCAGCCCGCCACCGGCAACGGCCGCTCCAACGACCTGGCCGTCTGACCCGACTGCCCGGAAACCCCCTTCACCCGGGCGGTCGCCCGGAGTAGCGTCGTCGACCCGCCGGAAACCCCTGGGGACGTCGCGCGCATGGCATCGGACGCTTCGAGCACCACCGTCGACCTCGACGGCGAGCGAGCCGCGCTGGCGCGCGCCCGGGATGCGGTGCAGGCCAAGCTCGCCTCGCTGGCCGGCATCGCCGGGGGCGGCGCCGATGCCCTGGCCGACGAGTACATCGACGCCGTGGTGCGCGGCGCGGTGGAGAAGCTCCAGCAGGAGCTGGTGGTGTTCGGCCGCATCGACGACGACCACCCGTGGCGGGTCGGCCTCTACGGCATCGACCAGGACGGCGACCAGCTGGTCATCGACTGGCGGGCCCCCTTCGCCGGCGGCTTCTACCAGGCCCGCATCGACGAGCCGATGGGCCTCGAGCGCCGCGTCACCTACGTGGGATCCATCGCCGACCTGTTCATCGAGGAGTTCACCACCGGCGAGATCCACGGCTCCTCTCCCCTCCTCGGCGAGCTGTCCCGCAGCCGCGGCACGGAGATGCGGGCCGCGGTCGCCACGCTCCAGTCCGAGCAGGACGCCCTCGTCCGCCTCGACCCGACCGCCCGCCTCGTGCTGCGCGGCGGACCGGGCACCGGCAAGACGGTGGTCGGGCTCCACCGCGCCGCCTGGCTCGTCTACAACGACCGGCGCCTCACCGCCGGGCGCATCCTGGTCATCGGCCCCAGCGACAAGTTCCTGCGGTTCGTGTCCGCCGTGCTGCCCACCCTGGGCGAGGCCCGCATCGTGCAGACCACCTTCGAGCGGCTCCTCGGCCGGTCGACGGCGGCCGGCAGCGACCCCCGCTGGCTCGACGTGCTCGACCGGTTCGAGGCCGGGCTGCTCGAGCCGGCCGAGATCCAGGTGGGCCTCACCCGCATCCGCATCGACGAGGTCGCCGAGCTGATGGAGCGCATCAGCACCCGGGCCATCCCGTGGCGGGACCGCCGCAAGGCGTTCGTGAACCGCCTCGCCAACCTGCACGGGCTGAAGGCGGGCGAGGTGTCGAAGGCCGCCGCCGACGCCTGGCCGATGCTCAGCACCGACCACGTCATGCGTCGACTCCGCTCCCGGACGCTGCTCACCGACCTCGGGCTGGACCCCGCGTTCATCGACGACTGGCTGGCAGACCCGGTCGACGGCGCCCTGCTCGACGAGGTCCGGGCCCGGGTCGAAGGCGTGCCCGCCACCTACGGCCACGTCATCGTCGACGAGGCCCAGGACCTGTCGCTGCTGCAGCTGCGAGCGGTGCAGCGCCGCTCCGCGGGCCTCACCCTCGTCGGCGACGACGCCCAGCGCTCCACGCCCCACGGCCTGGGCCTCCGGGCGGCCGCGGTCGAGCTGGCCGTCGCCCCGGCCGAGATGGCCACCGCCTACCGCATGTCTGCCGAGATCGCCGAGTGGCTCAACGCCCACGCCGAGGCCCACGGCATCGACGCCGTCGAGCTGCTCGGCATCCGCCCCACGGGCACCCCCGTCGAGGAGGTCCCCGGCACCCGCGCCACGGCCGAGGCCCGGCACGCCGCCCTCGCCGACCAGTGGCCCAACACCGCGCTGATCACCGTCGAGGACACCTGGATCCACAAGGGCGTCGAGTACGACGCCGTCGTCGTCGACACCGCCGGCATGGACGCGCCGCAGATCTACCTCGCCGCCAGCCGCGCCGCCCACCAGCTGGTCATCGTCCACCCGGGCTGAGCCGCGCCGGCCCGGGCGCCGGTGCAGCAGAACGCGGTCCCCGCCCGTCAGTACTGGTGTGCGGACCCTGAGGCAGGAAGATGGCGGCGTGGCGGACACGGGAGAGGACCGCGCCGGGACCGTCGAGGCGCTGTACCGGACCGAGCACGGGCGGGTCGTCCGGCTCGCCTACCTCCTCACCGGGGACCGCGGCGCCGCCGAGGAGATCGCCCAGGAGGCGTTCGCCCGCATCCTGCCGCGCTTCGAGGAGCTTCGACGCCCGGCGGCGTTCCTGACCACGGTGACGGTCAACCTCTGCC
>CALANQ010000079.1 GCA_937926025.1 uncultured Acidimicrobiales bacterium | reverse complement strand
GGCGCCAGGTAGGTGGTGAGCGACGCCGACACGATCACCAGCTCGTGGCCGGCGTCGCGGTGCCAGCGCACCTGCTC
Organism: uncultured Acidimicrobiales bacterium; assembly: GCA_937926025.1. Lineage (GTDB taxonomy): Bacteria > Actinomycetota > Acidimicrobiia > Acidimicrobiales > Iamiaceae > Aquihabitans. Next base: position 1,471 of record CALANQ010000079.1, on the reverse strand, counting down.
CACCATCTCGGGTCGCAGCTTGGCCCCGAGGGTGGTGGCGTACTGCCGGCCCTGGTCGACGTACCAGTCGGCCCGGCGCCCGGCGAGAAGTGAGCGCAGCAGCGCCGCCTTGGTGAGGTCGCGGTGGTGCTCGTCGGACGGCGTGCGCCCCGCTCGGGCCCGGACGGCGTCGGGTGCGATGCGCCGGACCGTCCGGCCGAACGTGGTGGCGCCGCAGGCGCGGGCCAGGAAGGGCAGGAGCGTGTCTCGGCGGGTGAGGGTGCCGTCGAAGTCGAAGGCGGCGATGCGGCGACCGGACATGGTGCCGGTCTCCCTACGGGCCGTACCCGGTCCGGGCGGAACTGGTCCGGTCAGCCGCCCAGCACGGCCTGGAGGGCGCCGGGCAGGTCGGGGTGGTCGAAGGTGAACCCGGCGGCCACCAGGGCGGCGGGCTCGACGCGAGCCGACGAGAAGAGCAGCGACTCCACCAGGCCGCCGATGCCGGCCGGCGCCCGGGTGGCGAACCGGGGGATGGTGAGGAACGTGGGCCGGTGCAGGGCGTCACCCACGGCATCAGTGAAGGCGGCGTTGGTGACCGGGTTCGGGGCGGTGAGGTTCAGCGCGCCCGACACCTCGCCCTCGAGGGCGAAGCGGATGGCCCGGACCTCGTCGTGGAGCGTGATCCACGACATCCACTGGCGTCCCGAGCCCGCCTTGGCGCCCAGGCCGAGCTTGAAGGGGAGGAGCTGCTTGCCCAGCGCGCCGCCGTCGGGGTCCAAGACGATGCCGGTGCGGAGGTGGACGGTCCGGATGCCGGCGTCGGACGCGGGGGCCGTCGCCCCCTCCCAGGCGAGGCACACGTCGGCGAGGAAGTCGCTCCCCGGCGCTGACGCCTCGGTCAGGACCTCGTCGCCGCGGTCGCCGTAGTACCCGATGGCCGATCCGCTGACCAGCACGGCCGGCGGGCGCTCCAGGCCGGCCAACGTGGTCGCCAGCAGCTGCGTGCCCTGCTCGCGGCTGGAGCGGATCCGCTGGCGCTGGGCATCGGTCCAACGCCCCGACGCGATGCCCTCGCCGGCGAGGTGGACCACCCCGTCGAGGCCCTCGAGACCGGCGGCGTCGATGGTCCCGGCGCTGGGGTCCCACCGGACGGCCTCGGTCCCGGGCGTCGAAGCCGAGCGGACGACGGGGATGACGCGGTGCCCGTCGGCGCGCAGCGAGCGTGCCAGTGCGGTGCCGATGAGGCCGGTGCTGCCGGTGATGGCGATGTCCATGGGTCTTCTCTACCCGCTGGCGGCCGGTCAGAACACGACGATGCCCCGGCCTGGAGACCGGGGCATCGTGACGTTCGGTGGTCCGGCGCCGAGCGCCGGGAGGGTCAGGCTCGGGCCTGGTGGCGGCGGCTGCGGGGGGCGATCAGGATGATGCCGCCCAGCGCGATGAGGCCGGCGCCGGCGAGGCCGAGGCCGTTGAGGTCGGAGCCGGTGCGCAC
>CALANQ010000078.1 GCA_937926025.1 uncultured Acidimicrobiales bacterium | reverse complement strand
ATCCCGGCCGCCTCGGCCTCGGCCAGGCGGTGGAGATCGCCTTCCGCATCCCGCGCGCCTCGCTGGGCTGGTGGACGCAGCGCCTGATCGAGCAGGGCATCGCCTTCGACGGGCCGGAGAAGCGCTTCGGCGAGAACGTGCTCGGCTTCAAGGACCCGGACGGGATCCGCCTGGAGCTGGTCGCGGCCGGCACCGCCGCGCCGGCCGGTGCCGCCGTCTCCGTGTCCACATCGGGCACGCAGATGACCGTGACGCTCACCGGCACCACGACCCTGACCCTGGCCTGCACCAGCGGCAACGCCACGGCCAACGGGATCACCGGGACCCCCGCCATCGCCTGCTCCGCGCTGACGAAGGTGATCGTCAACGGCGACTCGGCCGCCCAGACCGTCGACGGCCGCCAGCTGAACGTCAGCGCGTTCACCGCCAAGCCGAGCCTGACCGCCACGCTCGGCGCCGGCGCCGACACCCTCACCGACTCCAAGCAGGGCGACACCATCTCCATGGGCCCGGGCAACGACATCCTCTACATCGAGCCCAACACCGTGGCCAACAACTTCGACCTCGGCGACGACAACGACTTCGTCCGCTACTCCGGCACCGATGCCGCCGAGACCCTCGTCGGCACCACCACCGGGTCGTTCACCACCCTCACCCAGCAGCACGGCGCCGCCACGGCGGCATCGCTCATCAAGTACGCGGAGCGCTTCGAGGCCGCCACCTTCGGCGGCAACGACGAGCTCGACTTCGGTGGCATCACCGCAGCCAACCCCGTCAACACCGTCGGCCTCTACGCCGGCGACGGCGACGACACCCTGATCGCCTCCCAGAAGAGCAACACGCTCGACGGCGGCGCCGGGACCAACTCGTTCACCGGCGGTGACGGAACCGACAACTTCTTCTCGAACGGCACCGGCGACAGCATCGACCCCAAGGGCGGCACCAACTCCATCTACGACCAGAAGTCAGGCCGCTCCGGCCGCACCCTCACCAACACCTCAGGGCCGAAGAACTCGTACTTCACGCTCGTGAACCAGGGCGACACGGTCTCACGCATCCGCACGGGGATCGCCGGCAGCACCCTCCAGACCAACAGCCTGGGCCGCCCCGGCCAGGCGTTCATCCCCAGCGCCTACAAGGACGTCATCCTCTGGAACGGCCAGGACGGGGCGAAGGGCACCGGCGCCATCGACCTCGTCGCCCTCGGCAACGATCGGAACGTGTCGGTTATGGGCGACACCCTCGACGACGACATCCTCGACGTGACGATCCCCACCGGCTCCTGGACCGTCGGGATCGCCAACGGCGACGGCTGGATCTACCCGGCCGCCCCCGGGTACGCCGACATCAAGGTCACCAACATCGGCGAGTACCGGGTGCACGGCCCCTGGACCGACAAGAACAAGGGCTTCACCCACCGCGTCACGCGCGACCTCATGTTCCGCTTCGCCGCAGACCAGACCATCAACGACACCGCCGCCGCCCTCACCAACGCCACCACCACCCGGCCCGCCGTCGTGAAGAGCCTCATGGACACCGACGAGTACCGCGGCCTCGACGTCGACCGCATCTTCCACCGCTACCTCCGCCGCGACTCCGACCCCAGCGGCCGCACCTACTGGATCAACTCCATCCACAACGGCAAAGCCCTCTGGCGCTTCCGAGCCCAGCTCTTCGGCTCCAACGAGTACTTCAACAAGGCC
>CALANQ010000077.1 GCA_937926025.1 uncultured Acidimicrobiales bacterium | reverse complement strand
GATCCGGCGCCAGGGCCCGCTGGCCGCCAGCCGGACGGCGACGCGCACGCCCTGCCAGATCGCCTCGGTCATGGGTCGGGCCGAGGCCGCCTGGCGCGCCGAGCTGGCCGCGGAGACCATCGCCGGGCTCGCCGGCCAGGTGGAGGCCAAGGTGCCCCAGACGCCGGTGCGCATCCGTCGCTGGCTCGCCGAGCGCACCGCCTGACCTTCCCGAGCTCGGCGCGGTCCGGACCCCGACCGCCCTCGACTGCGCGCAGCTCGAACCTCCCGCCCTCAACGGGGTGCGGTTCGAACCGGACGCGGATCGGCCGGCGCAACGGGGGGCGCCGGCCGATCGGGGGTGGTGGGGTGGTGGTGTCGGCCCCGACCGGCTGCGTGGCGGCAGCCGGGACCGAGCGATCAGGTGGGGGTGCCGGTCAGACGGCAGCGGCCTCGTCGTCGTGGGCGGTGAGCGCGTGGATGACGTCGGTGGCGTGGTACTTGCCGTGGCGGATGCCCTCGAGCTCCAGCTTGTCACCGGTGGCGTGGTCCTCGATGGTGAGGGTCCGCACGGCGCAGTGGAGGGTGACGGCGCCGTCGAGCAGGTCCTTGGCCTGCCCCCGGAGCCCGTCCTCGGTGTCCGACGGGACCAGCACGTACACCTTGGTGGGGCTGACGGCGAGCAGCCAGCGGTACACGCCGTCGGCGTCGCGGGTCTCGAACCGGGCCCCTGCCTGCTGGCCGGCCACGAGGCCGACGATGTCGCCCACCTCGCGCCCGCCGGGGATGAGGCTGCCGATGAAGCCGCCGGCGGTGGCGCCCTCGACCATGTTCTTGGAGGCGCCCAGCGCCTGGAACTCGCCGATGGCGAGGATCTCGTCGTCGATGCCTGCCGCGGCTGCCGCGAACGGTGACCGGCCCATGGGGTCCTCCCTCCCCGACGCGCACGCGAGCGGCGCGCGTCGTCACCCCTTCCATTGGACGCGGCCGGCCGGTGATGAGCGTTCGACGGCCCGGCAGCGCCCTGGCCGCTGGGCCAGACTCCGGCAATGGCGATCCAGGGCTTCTCCCACATCGGCATCGGCGTCCGCGACCTGGACCGATCGGTGCGCTTCTACGTCGACGTCTTCGGCTTCACGCAGCTCTACGCACTGGACATGACCGGTGATGAGGTGGCCGCCACGATGGAGCAACCGGGGCGGTTCCGCTCGGCGATGCTGCTCCGGGGCGACATCCGCATCGAGCTGCTCCAGTGGGTCGACATCCCGATCACCGGCTCCGGCGAGCGCAAGCCGATGACGGAGCTGGGCTTCACGCACCTGTCGTTCCGGGTGGACGGCATCGACGACCTGTCCGACGCGGTGCGCGCCGCCGGCGGCCAGGTGCTCGACCACACGCTCACGGTGCTGGGCGACGACGCCGACGACCCGACGGCCACGAAGCTGCTCTACCTGCTGGACCCCGACGGCACCCGCATCGAGGTGATGGAGAACGTGCCGGACCTCTCCCAGATCGACACCGATGCGCTGGCCGCCCGCTTCGAGTAGCGCTCGGGCCCGGAGGGCAGCGGCGGCCGGACGACGAGCCGTGCTCAGGCGTCGACGGTGACGGTGCCGGACATCTCCGGGTGGATGGTGCAGTAGTAGGAGAAGGTGCCGGGCTGGTCGAAGGTGGCGGTCTCGGTGCGCCCCGGCGGCAGGTCCTCGTCGACGGTGACGCCGTCGAACTCGCGCACCAGGTGGTGGGTGCGGGTGCCGGCGTTGCGCCACTCCACGGTGGTGCCGGCGGTGACCTCGATGTCGGCCTGGGCGAACGAGTGGTCGTGCGCCGCGATCAGCGCGTCCTCGCGGTCGGCGGCCGGCACCGGGGTCACCGACGGGGAGCCCGAGGTGACCAGGACCAGAGCCACCACGGCGGCGGCCACGGCCGCGGCGGCGGCGGTGCACCGGCGCAGGAGCACCACTTTGGCCCGGTCGGCGTCGAGGTGGTCCGCCTCCCGTTCCGCGACCACGGACCCCACCAGCTCCCGCGGCGGCGCACCGGCGCGGATGCGCGCCCGGCGGCGGTCGGCCTCGAACCGGGCCAGCAGCTCGGTGCACGACGGGCAGGAGGCGAGGTGGTCGTCGAGGCGCGCCTGCTCGGCACCGTCGAGCTCGCCGTCGGCGGCGGCGGAGATCGGTTCGAGCCACTCCGGATGGTCCATGACGAAGGATGGGTCGCCCGAGGGGGTCGATTGGTTCCCCGGGCGGCACCACCATGATGCCGACCCCCGCCGGCCCGGTCCGATCGCCGCCGCTCCATTGCGCTCGGCCCCGGACACCCCGGTACGGTCGTGACGTGTTCCGAGGGCGTGCCGGCCGGACGGCGAGGGTGAACCCGCCGATCCACGGCGACGAGGACCTCACCGAGCTGGCCGTCCGGGCCGCGGCGGGGGACCGGGCCGCGGAGGAGGCGTTCGTCGCCCGCACCATGGACGACGTCTGGCGCTACTGCCGTCACCTGGTGGGCCCCGAGCACGCCGACGACGCCACCCAGGCCGCCTACCTCCGGGCGCTGCGCTCGCTGGGCAACTTCCGGGGCGAGTCATCGGCCAAGACGTGGCTGATCGGCGTGGCCCGCAACACGTGCCTGGACCTGCGCCGCACGCTGGCCCGCCGGTCCCGCCTCGACGACCGCCTCGAGGCGCAGCCGCGCTCGCTGGGCGACGACCTCCACGCCCAGCACCTCCCCGCGGAGCTCGACGAGCTGCTCGCCGCCCTCGCCCCGGAGCGGCGCGAGGCCTTCGTCCTCACCCAGGTGCTCGGCTTCCCGTACGACGCCGCGGCCGACGTGGTCGGGGTGCCCATCGGCACGATCCGCTCCCGGGTCGCCCGAGCCCGAGCGGACCTGCTGGCGCTGGTCGCCGAGGCCGAGCCGCCGAGGAGTGTCGACGGGACCGAGACCGGCACCGGCACCGGTCCCAACCCCAGCAGCGCCACCGCCTGACGCCTGCCTGCAGACGATGGCCACGCACCTGCGCACCTGCCCGCTGTGCGAGGCGATGTGCGGGCTGGAGATCGAGGTCGACGGCGAGCGGGTCACCCGGGTCCGCGGCGACCGGGCCGACGTGTGGAGCCAGGGCTTCCTGTGCCCGAAGGGGGCGTCGATCGGCCACCTCCACCACGACCCCGACCGCATCCGGGTGCCGATGGTCCGCGACCCGGGCACGGACGAGTGGCGGGAGGTGTCGTGGGATGAGGCGTTCGCCCGCTGCGAGGAGCTGCTCCGACCGGTGATCGCCGCCCACGGGATGGACGCCGTCACCGCGTACCTCGGCAACCCGAACGTGCACAGCTACTCCCTCAGCCGGTTCTCCGGGGCGGTGCCGGGCCTGGCCGGGATGAAGGTGCTGTGGTCGGCCGGGACGGTGGACCAGTGGCCGAAGAACCTGGTGTGCGCCCAGCTGTTCGGCGGCATGTGGACGTTCCCGATCCCCGACGTGGCCAACACGGACCTGTTCGTGGTGATGGGCGCCAACCCGCACGCGTCGAACGGGTCGCTGCTGGCCCACCCGGACCTCATCGGCGAGCTGGACCGCATCCGCGAGCGCGGCGGGCGCACGATCGTGATCGCCCCCCCCGCACGGGCACGGCCGAGCGGGCCGACGAGTGGCTGCCCATCGTCCCCGGCACCGACGCCGCCCTCCTGCTGTCGGTGGTGGCGGTCCTCGACGAAGGCGGGCCGGGTCCGCGGGGTGGACGAGGTGCTGGCCGCGGCCCGAGCCTTCCCGCCCGAGGTGGTGGCGGCGTGGTGCGGCATCGACGCCGAGCGCATCCGCCAGCTGGCCCGCGAGCTGGCCGCCACGCCCCGCGCCGTGGTCTACGGCCGCATCGGGCTGTGCACCCAGGAGTTCGGCACGCTCGCCACCTGGCTGGTGTCGGTGGTGAACATCCTCACCGGCCACTTCGACGCGGCGGGCGGCGAGCGCTTCCCCCGCCCGGCCATCGCCGCGCTGTCGTCCACCGCCCGCCGCCGAGGGCCGGTCACGACCGGGCGCTGGCGCACCCGGGTCCGGGGTGCGCCGGAGGTCATGGGCCAGGCGCCGCTGTCGTGCCTGGCGGAGGAGATCGACACGCCGGGCGACGGCCAGATCAAGGCGCTCATCACGCTGGCCGGCAACCCGGTGCTGTCGGCGCCGGACGCGGAGCGGCTCGACGCCGCCCTCCCGCTGCTCGATGCCATGATCAGCATCGACAACTACCTCAACGAGACCACGCGCCACGCCCACGTGATCCTCCCCGGCCACTCGCCGCTGGAGCAGCCGCACTGCGACGAGGAGATCTGGTCGTACTCGCTGCGGGCGGTGGCCCGCTGGTCGCCGGCCATCTTCGACCCGGGCGACCGGCCCGAGGAGTGGGAGGTGCTGCTGCGGCTCGGGGCCATCCTCATGGGCACCCCGGCCGCCGAGGTCGACGTCGACGCGCTCGACGACCTGTGGTTCGACGCCCGGGCCGCCCGCCACGGCATCGACCCGGCCACGGTGGACCACGAGGGACGCCGCGGCCCCGATCGCATCGTGGACCTGACCGTCCGCACCGGCCCCTGGGGCGACCGCTACGGCCAGCAGCCCGACGGCCTCAACCTCGACCGGCTGAAGCAGCATCCGCACGGCATCGACTTCGGCCCGTCGCACGCCGCGCTCGACGACGTCCTGCGCACGGCGTCGGGCGACATCGAGCTGGCCCACGACGCGTTCCTCGACGACCTGCCGCGCCTCCGGGCCCGGATGGCGGAGCCCCGCCCGCCGCTCGTGATGATCGGCCGCCGCCACGTCCGATCCAACAACTCGTGGATGCACAACGTCCCGACGCTCATGAAGGGCCGGGACCGCTCCACGCTCCTCGTGCACCCCGACGATGCCGCCGAGCGCGGCATCGCCACCGGCGACCAGGTCCGCGTCACCAGCGAGGCCGGCGAGGTGGAGGCCACCGCCGAGGTCAGCGACGAGCTGGTGCGGGGCGTGGTGAGCCTGCCCCACGGCTTCGGCCACGGCCGCCCCGGCACCCGCACCCAGGTGGCCGACCAGCGCCCCGGCCCCAACGCCAACGCCCTCATCCCGGGCACGGCCGTCGACGTGCCATCGGGCAACGCCGCGGTGAACGGCGTGCCGGTCGAGATCAGCCGTCGCTGAGCGGGCCGCTGCGGGTGGGGTCGACGCTCCCGGCCCGGTCGGCCCGGTCGGCCGGGTCGGTGGGATCGGCCGGGTCGGCGGGGCCGATCACTCCGCCGGGAACCAGTTGCCGTGCAGGCCGCACGGCACGCGGTGGGGGATCGGGATGCGGGCCACCGGACCGGCCGCCACGTCGTCGGCGGCCACGATCACGAAGTCGCTCTCGAGAGTGGTGCGATCGGTCCGGAAGGTGACGTAGTAGCCGTCGCCGGGCTCGCTGCCCGGACCGGGCATGAAGCACACCTCCTCGAAGATGTGGTTCCCGGAGTCCCAGCTGGTGATGGTGCCGGTGCGGGTGTCGATCTGCTGCAGCAGGTTCTTCTCGCCGGGCGGCACCGCGTCGGTCCGGGTGGTGGTGATGAAGTGCCGGTGCTCCCGTCCGGTGAGCCGGTCGTCGATGCGGGAGAACTCCGCACCGCGATCATCGAAGTGCTCGCTGCGGAAGGTGCCCGCCTCGGGGTCGATGATCGACCGGGTGATGGCCCCGGTGATGGGGCCGTCGCCGGCGATCATCGAGCGCGACCACTGCGTGTGGTCCACGACGATCTCGGTGCCGCCGCCCGCCGTCGGCCGATCGAACGCGTTGGCGAAGTGCCACACCCAGAACGGGTCGGTCTGCACCCAGCGGACGTCGCCCGTCTCCCGCGAGATCACCGCCACCTGGGTGCCGAGGTCGGGCTTCCAGGCGAGCATGTCGCCCCCGGCGAACATGGCGTCGAAGTCGAACTGCAGCGGCCCGATGAACAGCACGATCGACGACGCCGTGATGGTGAAGTCGTGGATCATGAACGACCGTCCACCGGTGTCGATGGGCTGCGGCGGAGTGGTGACGGTGCCGTCGGCGCCCACCACCGACCACACCAGGAACGGCTCGGCGATGTTGTAGCGGAACAGGAACAGCTCGCCGGTGAGCGGGTCGATCCGGGGGTGGGCGCACATGCCGGGGATCAGCCCGCCGAAGTCGTAGGCGCCGACGGTGTCGAGCTCGGCGGTGATCTCCACGGGCGAGTCGACCTCGGCCAGGGCCAGGTAGCGGCCGGCGTGGCGGATGACGTTGATGTCGGGCAGCGGCTTGAAGTCGTCGGCCAGCGCCGGGGGCGCCACGTCGGGACCGGGGATGTACGGGGTGACGATGCCCGCCCAGATGGCGTGCCCGGCCGCCACCTCGGCCCGCAGCTGCGGCGTCCAGACCGTGCGGTTGCGGTAGCGGACGGCGCCGTCCTCGAACCAGATCCCGTGGACCATGCCGTCGCCGTCGAGCGGATAGGTGTAGCTGCCGAGCGGCGGGAACAGCACGTTGGGCCCGTTGCGCAGGTACGCCCCGGCCAGCCCGGCGGGCAGCTCGCCCTCCACCACCAGGTCGGTGGCGTCGTGATCCCCGTCGGTGGGGGCGAACACGCCGGACAGGAACTGCTCGGCCGCCATGTCGACGGGGGCGGGGATGGTGGGCTCGGGCATGGGTGGTCCTCCGGTTCCGCGGCCGGTGCGGCTCCGCCGTGCACCATCGGCAGCTTGCCACCGGACCTGACCCGGGGTCGTGCGGTTCTGGCCGTGCGGCGAGGCGGCGGCACGCCCGCGCCCCGCGCCCCGCGCCAGCGCGCGGCAGGTGGCCGATCAGATGCGGGTGGTGGTGGCCGCGGTGATGACCACGAGGGTGCCGTGATCGGCAGCGAGGGCGACCGGGACGCTGGTGAGGTGGTGCTGCCCGGCCGGGTCGCCCTCGAGCTCCTCGAGGACGTCGTCGATGCGGACCCAGCGGCGGACGGCCTTCGTGTCGCGGTCGATGATGACGACCTCGTCCACGCCGAACTGCTCGTAGTGGCGGAGCTTGTCGAACGACTCGTCGCCCGGTGAGCGGATCTCGATGACCAGGCTGGCCGCCCCCTCGACGCCGCGAGCGGACCCGATGCCCGGCCGGTAGACCACGAGGTCCGGCACCCGGAAGTTGTGCAGGCCCGTGCTGAGCGGCGCGTACAGCCCGACCTCGACTCGGAGCTCCAGGCCGGCCGCCACCACGATCGGGTGCAGGGCGAGCGCGAGCTCCAGTTCGAGCCGCTGGTGTTCGTTGTTGGCTGCCGGAACCATGTGGTACTCGCCGTCCCAGACCTCGTCGCGTCCATCGAGGCCGAGGCGCTCCCGCTCGGCGAGCACGGAGGCGGGGGGATCGATGATCACCAGGTCCATGGCCGTGTCCATGCGGCGCACCCTAGATCGACGAGTACCGAAAGACA
>CALANQ010000076.1 GCA_937926025.1 uncultured Acidimicrobiales bacterium | reverse complement strand
GGCACCCCGGGGGAGGTCGAGCTGCCCACCATCGACGCCGTCTCCTTCACCCGCCGAGGCGAGTACCTGGCCCAGCCCATCGACCAGATCCCGGCGGTGGTGTTCTCCGAGGCGATGCGGGACCTGGACCTGGTGGTCAGCGTGGCCCACGCGGGCGGGGTCGACCCGGAAGCCACCGCGTCCACGGTGGAGATGCGCGCCGCCCTGGTGCGCGAGACCACTCGGATGCTGAAGCTCGGCAACGTGCGCGAGGTGGACAACCACGTCGTCATCGAGGGGAAGCTCGGGGAGTACTCCGTCCACCTGGGCAGCGGGTCGGTCCACCGGCGTCCAGGCGGGGCGGTCTGCATCATCCCGGTCGACCCCCAGCGGCGCGGCCGCGTCTTCCTGCCGTTCGCCGACGACGACCCCAAGACCGCGGAGGTCCTGGCCAAGGTGCTGCTCCTCGCCCGCGATCACACCATCAAGGACCCGACGATCCTCGAGCAGCTCCGCTCGTAGGCACGCTGATCGTCGGCGCTGCGCCCGCTCCGGTCAGGGCTGGGTGGCGAGCCAGGCGGTGAGGGGCGGGGTGAGGCGGCCGATCTTCTTCGGCACGTGCTCGGCGAGGGTGGGGTCGGCGAGGATCGAGCGCAGCTGGTCGATGGCACCGGGTTGGTCCACCAGGGTCGACAGCGGGCGCTGGTGGACCCGGATCGAGAAGGCGATGGTGTCGTCGGTGAGCAGGCGGAGGGTCTGGCGCTCGTTGCGGAGCACGACCCGATCACCGACCTCCTCCGGTGCGGGGAGGTCGTGGACGGGGGCGTCGGCCTCCCGGAACGGCTGGGCGAGCCGGCCGTCGTCCCAGATGTTCCAGTTGAGCCGCCACACGATCCGGTCGCCTCGGAGCCGGTCGAAGAACGACTCCACCAGCCCGCCCAGCTCGGCCTCGTAGCGGGGGACCGGTTCGTGGATCGTGCTGATCGGGTGGCCGACCTTCTCGGCCAGGACCCACCGGCTCGGGAAGCACAGGCAGGCGGCTCGCAGGCGCCAGGTGTCCTCCCGGGTCATCACGCACCAGTCCTCCTGCGTGGCGGTGCCGCACGCCGCGATGGTGGGCGCGACCTCGACGCCGAGCTCGGTGGTCAGCAGGGCGGCCAGCCGGTCCACGCCCCGCTGCGTGGCCTCGTCCTGCGGTTCGAGCAGCCACCGGTCGGGGTCCGAGGCGAGGGCCGCCCGCTTCTGGGCGAGCTGCCAGTCGCGGTTGCGGTCCGGTTCGAGCCACATCCCGTCGGGCACCGGCCGCAGGCCCATCCGGTGCTTGCCGACCCCGTGGTCGAACCCGAGGTAGGTGGCCTCGCTGAAGGTCCGGGGGTCGAGGTCGGGGCGCGCACTGCGCCCGACCGTAGCGACCGGAGCGTCGCCCGCCCGATGCGATGGCGACCGGGACGCACGACGGCCCGGCGCTGCTGCGCCGGGCCGTGCTGGTTGCGCCCTCGGTAGGATTCGAACCTACGCACACGCCTCCGGAGGGCGATGCTCTATCCCCTGAGCTCCGAGGGCAGGGGCGGCCACCCTAGATCGTGATCGGGGATGCCCCAAAGCGGTTCGCCCTCGCCGCCGCGGCCGCTCCGCGCTGCCTGCGGTTGCGACGGCATTCGGTTGGGGAGCCGGGAGGGGGTCGCCGGTAACCTGCGACTTCCGCCCGAACGTCCTGGAAGGACCCCGCCGTGATCCGCGACGACCTCGCCGAAGCCGTGCGCAGCGCCCTGGTGGCGCTCGCCGTCGAACCGCTTCCCGAGCAGGTCGCCATGGAGCGACCGGCCAACCGGGACCACGGCGACTGGTCGTCCAACGTGGCCCTCGCCTCGGCCAAGAAGGCGGGTCGCAACCCCCGTGAGCTGGCCGCGCAGCTGGTCGACCACCTGAACGCGGACCTCCCTGCCCACGTCGAGTCGGTCGAGATCGCCGGTCCCGGCTTCGTGAACTTCCGGCTGGCCCCCACCTGGCTGCACGACGTCCTCACCGAGGTGATCACCGAGGGCGAGGCCGGCTACGCCGCGCCCGACGTGGGTGGCGGCAAGGCGGTGAACGTCGAGTTCGTGTCGGCCAACCCCACCGGTCCCGTCCACGCCGGCCACGCCCGGGGCGCCGCCCACGGCGACTCCGTGGCCCGGCTCCTGGCCCGCACCGGCCACAAGGTGACGCGGGAGTTCTACATCAACGACCGCGGCGTCCAGATGCAGCTGTACGGCGCCTCGCTCGCCGCCCGCAAGGCCGGTGAGGAGCCGCCCGAGGGTGGCTACCAGGGCGAGTACATCACCGACTGGGCCGCCGGCATGCCCGATGACGTCGACCCGGTGGCCTGGGGCGAGGACCGGGCGCTCGCAGATCAGCGCGAGGTGCTCTCCGCGTTCGGCGTGGACTTCGACGTCTGGTACCGGGAGCTGTCCCTGGTGGAGGCCGGCCTCATCGAGGAGGCGCTGGCCGACCTCCGCGAGCGGGGGGTGGTCTACGACGCCGATGGGGCCACCTGGCTGCGCTCCACCGACTTCGGCGACGACAAGGACCGCGTGCTGGTCAAGAGCGACGGCGAGCTCACCTACCTGATGCCCGACATCGCCTACCACCGGGACAAGTTCTCCCGGGCCGACCAGCTCATCAACATCTGGGGTGCCGACCACCACGGCTACGTGGCCCGGATGAAGGCCGCCATGTCGGCGCTGGGTCACGACCCGGAGGAGCTCGACGTGGAGATCGTCCAGCTCGTCGACCTGCTCAAGGACGGCGAGCCGGTGAAGATCTCCAAGCGCGCCGGCAACCTCATCGAGCTGCGCGACGTCATCGACGAGGTCGGTGCCGACGCCGCCCGCCTCACCTACCTGCTGCAGTCCATCGACTCCCGCCAGACCGTCGATCTCGCCGTCGTGGCCAGCCAGGGCATGGAGAACCCGGTGTTCTACGTGCAGATGGCGCACGCCCGGATCCACGGCATCGCCCGGCGGGTGGTCGAAGCCGGCGTGACCCGGGTGCCGCTGGCCGACACCGACCTCTCCGTGCTCGTCCACGAGCGCGAGGTCGAGCTGCTGCGCATCCTGTCGGACCTGCCCGACGTGGTGGCCATCGCCGCCCGCGACCGCGCCCCGCACCGGGTCACCACCTGGGTCCGGGAGCTGGCCGGCGCCTTCCACGGCTTCTACCACGACTGCTACGTGATCGGCGATGGCGTGAGCCCCGAGCTCACCCAGGCCCGCCTCTGGCTGGTCGAGTCCGCCCGGATCGGCCTCGCCATCGGCCTCGACCTGCTCGGCGTCAGCGCCCCGGAGTCGATGTGACCGCCATCGGTGGCAGTCGGCGGCCTCTGCGCCGGTCGAGCGACGGGAATCGGGGTTGGTCGTGAGCGTGCTGCCGTGGGGGTTGCTGCCGGACTCGGCGGAGGTCGGGGCCGACGGGCAGCTGTTGGTCGGCGGCTGCGACGTCGGCGAGCTGGCCGACGAGTTCGGCACGCCGCTGTTCGTCTACGACGAGGCCCAGCTGCGGGCTCGCTGCGCGGAGGCGGTGGCCGCCTTCGGTGACGGGGTGGCCTACGCCACCAAGGCGTTCCTGTGCCGGGCCATGGCCAAGCTGGCCCACGAGGAGGGCATGCACCTCGACGTGGCCAGCGGCGGGGAGCTGGCGGTGGCTCTCTCGGCCGGCGTTCCCGCCGACCGGGTGGTGCTGCACGGGAACAACAAGTCCGACGACGAGCTGGTCGCCGCCCGCGCCGCGGGCGTCGGGCGCATCGTGGTCGACAGCTTCGACGAGCTCGACCGGCTCGAGCGGCTTCACGCTGCCGACGGCATCGTCCCGAAGGTGCTGCTGCGCATCACGCCGGGGGTCGAGGCCCACACCCACGAGTTCGTGATGACCGGCCAGGACGACTCCAAGTTCGGGTTCGGCCTCAAGGTCGGCGACGCCGCCCGGGCCGTGGAGCGGGCGCAGGCCAGCGGCGGTGTGGAGCTGGTGGGCATCCACGCCCACATCGGTTCGCAGGTGTTCGTGGCCGGCTTCTTCGAGCAGGCCGTCGAGGCCCTGGCGCCGTTCGTCAACGAGACGGGCCTCCCGGAGCTGTCCATCGGCGGTGGCATCGGCGTCGCCTACATCGAGGGCGAGGAGGCGCCGTCCATCACCGAGTGGGGCGCCGTGGTGCGGGCGGCGTGCGAGCAGGCCGGCATCACCGCACGGGTGTCGGCGGAGCCGGGTCGGTCCATCGCCGCCGCGGCCGGGATCACGCTCTACCGGGTGGGCACCGTGAAGGAGGTGCCCGGCATCCGCACGTTCGTGGCGGTCGACGGCGGCTTCATCGACAACCCGCGGCCGGCGCTCTACGGCTCCGGCTACGAGACGTTCGCCCCGGCTCGGGTCGCCGCCGACCGCACCGATGTGGTGCGCCTCGTGGGGAAGCACTGCGAGTCCGGCGACGTGATCGTGCCTGACGCCAAGCTGCCCCCGGGCATCGCCGTCGGCGACCTGGTGGCCACCCCGGTCACTGGTGCCTACGGGCGGTCCATGGGCTCCAACTACAACCTGCTGGCCCGCCCCGCCGTGGTGTTCGTGGCCGACGGGAAGGCCCGCCTGGTGATCCGCCGGGAGACCGAGGCGGACCTGCTGGCCACCGACGTCGGCTGATCCGAGCGGCCGCCAGCAGCCGTCACCCTCCGGCGGCGATGGCGGCCCGGAACTCGTCGTCGTCCCGCTGGATGGCGGCGGCCAGGGTCTCGAGCATGGCGGCGCGGGCCCGCTGCTTGGTCACGTGGTGGGCCTTGCCGTCGAGCGACGCGAGGCGGGTGGCCACCTCCCGGGCTCGGACGTGCAGCCGGTCCTCCTCGACCGCCTCGTCGAGGAACCCGGCCTCCACCGCGCCTTCGGGGGTGAAGACCTCGGCCAAGAGCGTGGCCCGCTCGAAGTGGGCACGGGTCAGCCGCTGGCGGAGCATCTCGACCGCGGCCCAGGGCATGGCCATGCCGATGGCCACCTCGGTGGCGCCGATCTTGTGGCCCGACCCGGAAATGCCGATGCGGTGGTCGCCGCTGAGCAGCAGGAACGAGCCCATGGCGATGGCGTGGCCGGTGCAGGCGATGACCACCGGGCGGGGGAACGAGAGCAGCCGGTACGACAGGTCGAACCCAGCCTTCAGCAGGTCGGCGGACTCCGGGGTGAAGGCGGTCAGCGTCGGCAGGTCGAAGCCGCCGGAGAACCGTCCGGGACGCCCGGCGAGCACCACGACCGCGCCGTCGGCCTCCGCCTGGTCCAGCGCGGCGCGGACCTCGTCGATGAGCGGGATGGTGATGGCGTTGGCCTTGCCATCGTCGATGGTGATGGTGGCGATCCCATCGCCCAGCTCGTAGGTCACCTTCTCCATCGCGGCTGCCCCTTCCGGTCGATCGTCCCAGCTCCGGGGACGCTAGCCAGCGCGCGCCACCCCGCCCGGTGGATCCGGCGGGTGCTGCGTAGCCTTCCGGCGTGACCGTTCCCTCCGTGCCCCGTGCCCGCCGGTTCGCTGGTGCGGTGGCACCAGCCGGGTCGGAAGCGGGCCGGGCGGTCACGGGCTGGGCGGCCACGGTCCTGGGCGTCGCCGGCATCGTCGGCGTGGCCCTCGTCGGTTGCGGGTCGGATCGGGCAGAGGAGCCGGGCGACGGGGTCACGGTCCCGGACGGGTTCGAGATCGACGAGGTGGTGTCGGGGCTCGACGGGCCGACCCAGGTCCAGGTCCTCGACGACGGGAGGCTGCTGGTGGCGCAGCTGAACGGTGATGAGGGCGAGCCCGGTGGCCAGGTGCTGATCGTCGATCCGGAGTCCGGGGAGCGCTCGGTCGTCGTGGACGGTCTGGTGTCGCCCACCGGGGTGGCGGCGGTGGGCGACGACCTCTGGGTGATGGAGCAACGGCGGCTGTCGCACGGCTCGCTCGCCTCGGGCGAGCTGGAGACGGTCATCGACGAGCTGCCGTTCAACGGTCGGAGCGAGGGGACCCTCACCGCGCTCGACGACGGGCGGCTCCTCTACAACACCTCCGGGACCATCACCTCGAACCGGGCGGCCGACGGTTCCGGCGCGCTGTGGGCCATCGACGGGAGCGGGACGGGGGAGCCCGAGGTGGTCGCGGTCGGGTTCAAGAACGCCTACGGCCGGACGGTGGGATCCGACGGCAGGCTGTGGCAGGCCGAGGTCGCCGACGGCAGCTTTGACGGCGAGCCCGCACCCGACGAGCTGGTCGCGCTGCCACCCTCGGTGCTCGACGACGGGGCCGCTGGTGGCAGCGGGGCCGGGAGCGCCCTCGATGCCGGGTGGCCCCGCTGCATCGGCGACCGCGCGCCCGTCGCCCAGTACGGGGGGACCACCGAGGTGTGCGCCGACACGGTGGGTGCGCAGGCCACGTTCGAGCCGGGCGCCACCCCGACCTCCGTGGCCGTCTCGCCGTGGGACGACGACACCCTGCTGGTCGCCCTCTGGAACGACGGACGGGTGGTCTCGGTCTCCGCTGACCCGGCCGATCAGGGTGCCGAGCCCACCACCTGGCTGACCGGTCTCGACCACCCTCAGCACCTCGTCGCCGATGGCGACCGGCTCCTCGTGGTCGACTTCTCGGGAGGGCGGATCCTCTCGGTGGAGCGGTCCTCCTGATCGTGTTGCGCGCCGTGCCGGGCCGGTTGCCGGTTCCGCGTCGCCGCGGTCGACCGGTGGATCGATCGGCTCCCGCCCCCTGAGCCGGGCGTTCTCGTTCGGGGCGGTGAGCAGGGGACCGGTAGCCTCGCTCCGTGACCGAGACGACCTCTGACAAGTCCGTGGTGCGCGTGGGCGTGCTCGGCTGCGGGAACGTGGGCGCCGCCCTCGTGCAGCTGGTGGAAGCCCGCGGCGACGAGATCGCCGCCCGCACCGGCACCCGGTTGGAGATCGCCAAGGTCGCGGTGCGCAGCCTCACCCGCAAGCGCCCGGTGGATCTGGACGAGTCGATCCTCACCCGGGATGCGGCCGAGGTGGTCGCCGATCCGTCCATCGACGTGGTCGTCGAGGTCATCGGCGGCATCGAGCCGGCCCGGGAGCTGATCCTCGCCGCCATGGCGGCGGGCAAGCCGGTGGTCACCGCCAACAAGGAGCTGCTGGCCAACCACGGAGCCGAGCTCTACGCCGCCGCCTCCGAGGCCGGCGTGGACCTGCTGTTCGAAGCCGCCGTCGCCGGTGGCATCCCGATCCTGCGGCCGTTGCGGGAGTCGCTCGCGGGCGAGGACGTCAGCCGCATCATGGGCATCGTCAACGGCACCACCAACTTCATCCTCACCCGCATGTCCGAGCAGGGCACCGGCTACGGGGAGGCGCTGGCCGAGGCCCAGGAGCTGGGCTACGCCGAGCGGGACCCCACCGCCGACGTGGAGGGCTTCGACGCCGGTGCCAAGGCCGCCATCTTGGCCACGCTGGCGTTCGGGGCGAAGGTCGTGGCCGGCGACGTGTACCACGAGGGCATCTCCAACATCAGCGCCACGGACATCGAGTTCGCCAAGCGGCTGGGGTACGTCATCAAGCTGCTGGCCGTGGCCGAGCTGGTGCCGGTGGAGGGCGGCCCCGACGAGGTGGCGGTCCGGGTGCACCCGGCCATGGTCCCCGTCGCCCACCCGCTGGCCGGCGTGCGGGACTCGTTCAACGCCGTGTTCGTCGAGGGCGCCGCGGTCGGCGACCTCATGTTCTACGGCCGCGGTGCGGGCGGCGACCCCACCGGCTCCGCCGTCCTGGGTGATCTCATCGATGCCGCCGTCAACCTCCGCAAGGGGACCCACGCCGATCTGCTGACGCTCAGCCGTCGGCCGATCCGCCCCATCGACGAGCTGCAGGCCAGCTACTACGTCAACCTCGACGTGGTCGATCGTCCCGGCGTGCTGCGCGCCGTGGCCGAGGCGTTCGAGACCCACGCGGTGTCCATCCGCTCCCTGGAGCAGGAGGGCGTCGGCGCCGACGCCCGGCTCATCTTCATCACGCACCAGGCCCGGGAGGCCGACGTGCAGGCCACCCTCGAGGACCTGCGCGACCTCGACGTGATCCACCGCATCACCTCGGTGCTGCGGGTCATCGGCGACGACGGGGAGGCCTGACGCCGTGAAGTACGTGTCCACCCGGGGCCAGGCCCCGGTCCTGGAGTTCGGCGACGTGCTGCTCGCCGGCCTGGCCACCGACGGCGGGCTGTACGTGCCCGACGAGTGGCCCACCCAGCCCGACCTCGGGTTCGACACCTCCTACGTCGACGCCGCCGTCGCCGTGATGGCGCCGTACGTGGCACCCACGCTCGACGAGGCCACCTTCCGGGCCATGGTCACCGAGGCGTACGCCACCTTCGACCACCCCGACGTTTGCCCGGTTCGGCCGCTCGACGACGGCCTCTGGCTCCTCGAGCTGTTCTGGGGTCCGACCATCGCGTTCAAGGACGTCGCCCTGCAGCTGGTGGGCCGGCTCTTCGACGAGGAGCTGACCCGTCGCGGCGAGCGCGCCACCATCGTGGTCGCCACCTCCGGCGACACGGGGTCGGCCGCCATCGAGGCGTGCCGGGGCCGGGAGAGCCTGGACATCGTGGTGCTGCACCCGGCCGGACGCGTCAGCGACGTGCAGCGCAAGCAGATGACCACGGTGCACGAGCCCAACGTGCACAACGTGGCGGTCGAAGGCACCTTCGACGACTGCCAGGACCTGGTGAAGCAGATGTTCGCCGACGCCGCCTTCCGCGAGTCCGTGGGCCTGTCCGCCATGAACTCCATCAACTGGGCCCGCGTCATGGCCCAGGTCGTCTACTACGTCACCGCGGCCAAGGCCGTGGGTGCCGGCGAGCCCGTCGCCTACTCGGTGCCCACCGGGAACTTCGGCAACGTGTTCGCCGGGTGGGTGGCCCGACGCACCGGCACCCCCATCAGCCAGCTGGTGGTGGGGTCCAACAGCAACGACATCCTCACCCGCTGGCTGGCGTCCGGGGTCATGGAGAAGACCGGGGTCCACCCCACTATCAGCCCCAGCATGGACATCCAGGTGTCGTCCAACGCCGAGCGGCTCCTGTTCGAGCTGTACGAGCGCAACCCGATGCTGCTCGCCGACCGCATGGCCGAGTTCCGCGACGAGGGCCGGGTCGAGACGGGCGACACCCGGCTGGCCTCGGTCACCGAGGTGTTCGACGGCGCCGCCGTGGACGACGACCAGACCCGCGGCGAGATCCGCCGCACCTACGAGGCCACCGGCCAGATCCTCGACCCGCACACGGCGGTCGGCGTGGCGGCCGCCCGCGCGGCGCGGCGCAACCCCGACGTGCCGATGATCTGCCTGGCCTCCGCCCCCCCGGCCAAGTTCCCCGATGCCGTCGAGCAGTCCATCGGCATCCGCCCGGAGCTGCCCGAGCACCTCGCCGACCTCTTCGACCGTCGGGAGTCCTACGAGACCATGGCGGCGCACCTGCCCACGCTCCAGGCCCACGTGAAGGCCCTCACCGGCCACTGACCCGTCCGGCGGTCGCCCGCCACCGCGCGGCGGCGAGCTCAGGTGAGGAGGCGGGATCGCAGCTGGTCGATGTCGCGCTCGGCGGCTCCTGATGACCGCAGCAGATCGGTGACGTCCACCTGGTCGAGCAGCGAGAGGAGCACGGTCTCCGCATCGGTCCGGAAGCGCGCGTAGGTCGCGTCCTCCCCCTCGAGGCTCACGTGACCGAGGGCCACGCCGGTCTCGACGAGATGGGCATCGGTCAGCAGGTGATCGGCGACGATGACCTCGTGCGGCACCCCCACCAGGGAGAGCAGGAGCAGTGCGATCAGGCCCGTGCGGTCGCGGCCGCGCTCGCAGTGGAACAGCACACCACCAGGTCGTGCCGACCCGATCGATCGCAGGGCGGCGGCGGCTCGCCCGGGCCAGCGTTCGAGGTACGGGGCGAAGTACAGGGCCGTCGCCAGCCGGCCGTCCTCCGCCCACCGGAGGAACTCCTCGTCGTCGAGCAGCCCT
>CALANQ010000075.1 GCA_937926025.1 uncultured Acidimicrobiales bacterium | reverse complement strand
CCTCCTCTCGGGCAAGGCCCAGCCCACCACCGTGAGCCTGGTCTCGCTGGTGGTCGGCACCGGCCGCATCCGGGAGCTCCCGGCGATCGTGGACGAGCTGCTCGCCATGTCCGCCGCGGAAGGCAACAAGGAGGTGGCCGAGGTTCGCTCCGCCATCGCCCTCACCGAAGACCAGAAGGCCCGCCTGGCCGAAGCCCTCGGCTCGGCCACCGGCAAGCAGGTCGAGGTCCGCGTCATCATCGACCCGTCCATCCAGGGCGGCATCGTGGCCCAGGTGGGCGACACCGTCATCGACGGTTCCGTCCGCCGCCGCCTCGAACAGCTCAAGAACAGCCTCTAAGACACGCCCAACACGGCTCAGGAGAAACGGCACATGGCCGAGCTCACGATCAACATCGAAGACATCACCTCTGCGCTTCGCAAGAACCTCGAGGGCTTCACGCCCGACGTGTCCGCCGCTCAGGTCGGCCGCGTGCTCGAGGTCGGCGACGGCATCGCCTCCGTCGGTGGCCTGCCGGACTGCGCGGTCAACGAGATGCTGGAGTTCGAGGACGGGACCATCGGTCTCGCCCTCAACCTCGACGAAGAATCCATCGGCGCCGTGGTGCTCGGCGAAGTTGGCAGCATCGAGGAAGGCCAGGTGGTCCGGGCGACCGGCAAGATCCTCTCCGTGCCCTGCGGCGACGGCCTCCTCGGCCGCGTCGTGAACACGCTGGGCGAGCCGGTCGACGGCAAGGGCCCGCTCACCAACGTGGGCACCCGCCGCATGGAGGTCCAGGCCCCCGGCATCATGGGCCGCAAGCCCGTGCACGAGCCGCTCCAGACGGGCATCAAGGCCATCGACGCCATGACGCCCATCGGCCGTGGCCAGCGAGAGCTGATCATCGGCGACCGCAAGACCGGCAAGACCTCGGTCGCCATCGACACCATCCTGAACCAGAAGGGTCTCGGGGTGAACTGCGTGTACGTGGCCATCGGCCAGAAGGCCTCCACCGTCGCCCAGACGGTGGCCACGCTCGAGGAGCGCGGCGCCATGGAGTACACGGTCGTGGTCGTGTCCCCGGCGTCCGATCCGGCGCCGTTCAAGTACCTCGCCCCCTACACCGGCTGCGCCATGGGCCAGCACTGGATGGAGAACGGCCAGCACGCCCTCGCGGTGTACGACGACCTGTCGAAGCAGGCCGAGGCCTACCGCTCCGTCTCGCTGCTGCTGCGCCGCCCGCCGGGACGTGAGGCCTACCCCGGCGACGTGTTCTACCTGCACAGCCGCCTGCTGGAGCGGGCCGCCAAGCTGTCCGACGCCAACGGCGCCGGCTCCATGACGGCACTGCCCATCATCGAGACCAAGGCCGGCGACATCTCGGCCTACATCCCCACCAACGTGATCTCGATCACCGACGGCCAGGTCTTCCTGGAGGAGGACCTGTTCAAGTCCGGCATCCGCCCGGCCGTGAACGTCGGCCAGTCGGTGTCCCGAGTCGGTGGCGCCGCCCAGATCAAGGCCATGAAGACGGCCGTGGGCACGCTCAAGGGCGACCTCGCCCAGTTCCGCGAGCTCGAGGCGTTCGCCTCGCTGGGCTCCGAGCTCGACGCCGTGTCGCAGGCCACGCTCGACCGTGGCCGCCGCCTGGTGGAGCTGCTCAAGCAGGGCCTCAACTCGCCGCTGCCCGTCGAGGACCAGGTCGTGGTGCTCTACGCCGGCACCCGCGGCTACCTCGACTCGGTCGCCGTGGAGAACGTCCAGCGGTACGAGGCCGACCTGCTGACCTGGCTGAAGGCCCGCTTCGGCGGCCTCCTCGCCCAGATCCGCGACGAGGGCACCCTCGACGAGGACGGCCTCAAGGCCGCCCTCGCCGACTTCGCCAACGAGTTCGGCACCGGCTCCGAAGCCGCCGCCGTCGAGGGCTAGGAGACGCTGTGGCCAGCGGCCAGGAACGGGTCCTCCGCCGGAGGATCAAGTCCGTCCAATCCACCAAGAAGATCACCAAGGCGATGGAGCTCATCTCCGCGAGCCGCATCGCCAAGGCGCAGGAGCGCGTGGCCGCGGCCCGTCCCTACAGCGAGCGCATCACCGACGTGATCCGCAACCTCGCCGCCGCCGGTGCCGGTGGGGACTCGCCGCTGCTCAACCCCCGGTCCGACGTCACCACCGTGGCCTACGTCGTGGTCGCCGCCGACCGCGGCCTGGCCGGTGGCTACAACTCGTCGGTCATCCGTGCGGCGGAGCGGGCCATGGCCGCCGACCAGGAGGCCGGTCGCAAGACCGCCCTCATCACGGTCGGCAAGAAGGCCACCGGGTACTTCCGCTTCCGGGGCTGGGAGATCGCGGAGAGCTTCATCGGCTTCTCCGACGCGCCCGGCTACGAGGACGCTCGGGCCGTCGCCGGCTACGTGGCCGAGCGCTTCGAGTCCGGTGAGTACTCCGAGGTCCACCTCGCGTACACGCAGTTCCTCAGCATGGGCACCCA
The DNA here is from genome assembly GCA_937926025.1 of uncultured Acidimicrobiales bacterium. Taxonomy (GTDB): domain Bacteria; phylum Actinomycetota; class Acidimicrobiia; order Acidimicrobiales; family Iamiaceae; genus Aquihabitans. The sequence continues at coordinate 20,364 of CALANQ010000075.1, read as the reverse complement.
GGTCGCCCAGGTGGCGCAGTACATGCCGCTCGACACCACGTCGCTCGAGGATGCGGAGGCCACCGGCCCCACCGCTGACTACGAGTTCGAGCCCAGCCCCACCGAGATCCTCGACCGGCTCCTGCCCCGCTACGCCGAGGCCCGGCTCTACGCCGCCCTCCTCGACTCGGCGGCGTCCGAGCACGCCGCTCGCCAGCGGGCCATGAAGTCCGCCACGGAGAACGCCGAGGAGATGATCATCAAGCTGAGCCGGGTGATGAACCGGGCTCGGCAGGACGCCATCACCACCGAGATCATGGAGATCGTCGGCGGCGCCGAAGCGCTCCGCCAGAGCCAGACCGGCGGCAGCGACCTCCTGGTCGACCAGGTGAGCACCGACGACGTGTTCGCCTCGCACCACCTCACCACCCATCGCACGGATCACTTCAGCTCAGGAGAGCAGTCATGACCATCACCAACGAGCCCAGCACCGAGCTGAAGAACGGCCGGGTCGTCACCATCGCCGGCCCCGTGGTCGACGTCGAGTTCCCGCCCAACGCCCTCCCCGAGATCAACACCGCCCTGGCGATGACGATCGCCAGCGACGAAGGCGACATCGAGGTGCGGGCCGAGGTCGCCCAGCAGATCGGTGACAACCGGGTCCGGGCCATCTGCCTGAAGCCCACCGACGGCCTGCGCCGCGGCACCGAGGTCCGCAACACCGGCGCCGGCATCACCGTGCCCGTCGGCGACAAGGTCCTCGGCCACATCTTCAACGTGATCGGCGAGCCGCTCGACATCACCTCCGAAGAGCTCGGCGACGTCTCGGACCGCTGGGAGATCCACCGCGAGGCCCCGTCGTTCGACTCCCTCGAGCCCTCGGCCACCATGTTCGAGACCGGCATCAAGGTCATCGACCTCCTCACCCCGTACAAGCAGGGCGGCAAGATCGGCCTGTTCGGCGGCGCCGGCGTGGGCAAGACCGTGCTCATCACCGAGATGATCCAGCGCGTGGCCAAGAACCACGGCGGTGTGTCGGTGTTCGCCGGTGTGGGCGAGCGCACCCGTGAGGGCACCGACCTCTTCCTCGAGATGGACGAGTCCGGCGTGCTCGAGAAGGCCGCCCTCTGCTTCGGCCAGATGGACGAGCCCCCGGGCGTCCGCCTCCGCGTCGCCCTGTCGGCCCTCACCATGGCCGAGTACTTCCGGGACGTGCAGCAGCAGGACGTGCTGTTCTTCGTGGACAACATCTTCCGCTTCACGCAGGCCGGCTCCGAGGTGTCCACCCTCCTCGGCCGCATGCCCTCGGCCGTGGGCTACCAGCCCACCCTGGCCGACGAGATGGGCGTGCTCCAGGAGCGCATCACCTCCACCCGCGGCCGGTCCATCACCTCGCTGCAGGCCGTGTACGTGCCCGCCGACGACTACACCGACCCGGCGCCGTTCACCTCCTTCACCCACTTCGACGGCACCACGGAGCTCTCCCGTGACATCGCCGCCCTGGGCATCTACCCGGCCGTGGATCCGCTGGCCTCCAGCTCCACCATCCTCGCCCCGGAGATCGTCGGCGACCGCCACTACAACGTGGCCCGCGAGGTCCAGCGGGTGCTCCAGCGCTACAAGGAGCTCCAGGACATCATCGCCATCCTCGGTCTCGACGAGCTGTCCGAAGAGGACAAGATCACCGTGGCCCGGGCCCGCAAGGTGCAGCGCTTCCTGTCGCAGCCGATGTACGTGGCCGAGGTGTTCACCGGCCTCCCCGGCGTCACCACGCCGGTCGACGAGACGGTCGACTCGTTCGAGCAGCTGCTCCGCGGCGACCTCGACGACCTGCCGGAGCAGGCGTTCCTGAACGTGGGCGGCGCCGACGCCGCCCGTGCCAAGGCCGACGAGCTCCGCAAGTCCGCGGGGGAGTGATCGTCCCATGACGATGACGGTCCAGGTCGTCTCGCCCGAGCGGATCCTCTGGTCCGGCGAGGCCGAGTTCGTCACCGCCCGCACGGTCGAGGGCGGCGACATCACGTTCCTCACCGGCCACGCGCCCTTCGTGGGTGCGCTGGAGATCGGGAAGGTCATCATCCGGCCGGCCGAGGGCGACGACGCCGTGTTCGCCGTCCACGGCGGGTTCGTCGAGGTCAGCAACAACGAGGTGTCGGTCCTGAGCGACGTCTCCGAGGCCGCTGACCACATCGACGCCGAGCGGGCGCAGCGGGCGCTCGCCAACGCCAAGATCGCCCTCGCCGAGGATCCCTTCGACCCGGCCGCCGTCGAAGCGGTGCGCCGGGCCGAGCTCCGCCTCGACGTGGCGGGCGTGGTCCCGGTCTGAACGATGTTCCAGCAATAGGCTCTCGGGTCGTCCGGGAGTCGGTCTCCGGGCGGGAGGAACCAGCAGATGAGCGAGGGTGAGGGTCCCCCGTCGACGCCGGCGGGAGGGCGTCCGTTCCCCGGGCGTCCCGTCGATGCGATGGCTTCGCCGGCTGCCGTCGCGGGGTCGCTGAACACGCCCCTCGGCTTCAACCGGACCACGGCGCCCACCGCCGAGGAGAGCGCCAAGATGCGCTTCGCCCGGCACGCCGTCTCGCCGCTGCCGTGGCTGGCGGCGTCGGCGGCCCTGGTGGTCGCCACCATCTGGGCGTTCCACTGGTCCGAGTTCGAGCGCGGCGCGCCCGACCCCGTGCGCTCGTCGGAGTGGTGGGCCAACGTCAACGCCGTCCTGCTCCCGGCCAACGAGGTCCGCGTGGCGTCCTACAGCCAGTTCCGGATGTGGGTCACGCTCGGGATCCTGGTGGCCACGGCGCTGGTCATCGCCGGGTGGATCGGCCGCCTCGGCCGGAACCTCCGCCCCGACCACGCCCCCTTCGGCTCGATCCTGCCCGTGCTGGCGCTGCCGGCGTGGTGGATGCTGCCGGTCACCCTCGGCATCACCGCGCCGGGCATCCGCTCCCGCTCGGACCTGCTGGTGCGCTACCTGCTGGCCTTCGGCATGCTCTTCGCCCAGTTCCTGCTGCTGCGCTGGCCGGTCCTCAACCGCATCTGGCGGGCGGGGCGCCTCCGCTACGACCTGGTCTCCATCGTGCTGTGGCTGCCGATGCTGATCCCGTGGTCGATGCTGCTGCTCTCCACCATCTACAGCCTGATGGTCACCGACGACGGCGACTCCGTCGCCGACTCGGCCTGGCGGCCCACTGACGCCATGGCCGACTGGGCCCGGGCGCTGACCCACGCCACGGAGGCGGGTGTCCTCGCTCTGCTGGTGGTGGTCACGGCGTGCCAGCAGATCGGCATCCTGCGGGACCGGGCCGAGGAGCGCGCCCGGCGCGACGAGCTGAGCGCCGCCGGCCTGCCCGTCGTCTGAACCTGCCCACGGGCCGAGGGCCTGGCGGGGCCGCACGGAGTTCGCCCGGACCGGGCCGAGGTGGGAGGCTGGGCGCATGGGAGGGGAGCACCCGCCGGATCTGACGCTCTACGCGATCCCGTTGTTCTTCGGGCTGATGGTGGTGGAGCTGCTCGTGCTGCACCGCCGGCACCGCCGCATCGATCGGCGGGACTTCTGGGCGTCGCTGGGCATGGGCCTCGGCTCGCTGGTGACCATCAACCTGGTGATGGGCATCGTGGGCTGGTGGTTCGCCACCCTGCTGTGGCCCTACCGCGTCGTCGACCTCGGGACGGGCGTCCTCGGCTGGGTCGTCGCCATCGTCGGGTGGGACTTCATCTACTACTGGGACCACCGCATCAGCCACGAGACCCGCTTCTTCTGGGCCTCGCACGTCAACCACCACTCCAGCCTGGAGTTCAACCTCAGCACGGCGCTGCGGCAGCCGTGGACCGCGTTCCAGACCGCCTTCTTCGTGGGGTTCCTCGCGCTCGTCGGGGTGTCGCCGGCGCTCATCGTGATGAGCGGCGCCATCAACCTGATCTACCAGTACTGGATCCACACCGAGGTCATCGACCGCATCGGGCCGTTCGAGGCCGTGCTCAACTCGGCGAGCCACCACCGCGTCCACCACGGCTCCAACCCGCAGTACCTGGACCGGAACTACGGCGGCATCTTCATCATCTGGGACCGGCTGTTCGGCACCTACGAGCCCGAAGGCGAGCCCCTGATCTACGGGCTCCCCCAGAACATCCACTCGTACAACCTGTTCACCATCGCCTTCCACGAGTGGCGGGCGCTGGGACGGGACATCCGGGCCACGCCGCGCTGGCGGGACCGGTTCCGTCGCCTCTACAAGGGACCCGGCTGGGAGCCGGCATCGCCCGACTCCCAGCTGCAGCCGGTCAGCTGAACTCGACCGACGAGTACTCCTTGAGCTTCTCCAGGCGGTGGCGGGCGTTGACCTGGCGCACTGTGCCGGACTGCGAGCGCATCACCAGCGACTGGGTGGTGGCGCCGCGGGCGTCGTAGTGGACGCCCTTCAGCAGCTCGCCGTCGGTGATGCCGGTGGCGGCGAAGAAGCAGTTGTCGCCCGAGACCAGCTTGTCGGTGTCGAGGACCTCGCTGAGGTCCCAGCCGCCCTCGATGGCCGCGGTGCGCTCCTCTTCGTTCCGGGGCCACAGCCGACCCTGGATGGCGCCGCCCATCGACTTGAGCGCGGCCGCGGTGATGACGCCCTCCGGGGTGCCGCCGATGCCGAACAGGATGTCCGCGCCGGAGTCGGGCCAGGCCGTGGAGATGCCGCCGGCGACGTCGCCGTCGGGGATGAGGCGGATCCGGGTGCCGGCCTGGCGGATCTCGCCGATCAGGTCCTCGTGGCGGGGACGGTCGAGCACCACGGCCGTGAGCTCGGTGCCCCGCTTGCCCAGGGCCTTGGCCACGGCGTGCAGGTTCTCGGTGGGGGTGGCGGTGATGTCGATGACGTGGGCCGCCTCGGGGCCGACGGCGATCTTCTCCATGTACATGACCGGCCCCGGGACGCACATCGAGCCCCGCTCGCTGACCGCGATGACGGCGATGGCGTTGCCCCGGCCCAGGGCCGTCAGGGTGGTGCCGTCGATCGGATCCACCGCGATGTCGGCCTCGGGCGGCGAGCCGTCGCCGATCCGCTCGCCGTTGTAGAGCATCGGGGCTTCGTCCTTCTCGCCCTCGCCGATGATCACGATGCCGTCCATGGGCACGGTGTCGAGGACGATCCGCATGGCGTCGACGGCGGCGCCGTCGGCTGCGTTCTTGTCACCGCCGCCGACCCAGCGGCTGGCCGCCAGGGCCGCCGCCTCGGTCACGCGGACCAGCTCCATCGCCAGGTTTCGGGTAGGGACCTGCTTCTCGGGCATCAACGAAGAGTAGTGGGTGCCGTCCTCCGGACCCGGTGTCCGCGCGCGGTGCGCCGGCGCTGACCAGGGAGCCCGGTCCTGGTCATCCGTCCGGGTCCGGGCGGCCGGTCGCTAGCGTGGCTCGGAGTGCCGGAGACCATCGCTGCCGTCGACGTCGGGACCAACTCCCTCCACCTCGTGGTGGCCCGGACCACCGACGGCGACCGCTTCGAGGTCCTCACCCGCGAGAAGGAGATGGTCCGCCTCGGATCGGGCTCCACCGACATGAAGGAGCTGGCCCCGGAGGCCATCGACCGGGCCGTGGAGGCGCTCACCCGCTTCCGCAAGATCGCCGACAGCCACGGGGCGCCGCTGCGCGCCGTCGCCACCAGCGCCGTCCGGGAGGCGGAGAACCGCAAGGACCTGCTGCGGCGGGTCCGCAAGGAGGCCGACGTCGAGATCGAGGTCGTCTCCGGCGTGGAGGAGGCCCGGCTCATCCACCTCGGCGTCCTCCAGGCGCTGGAGCTGTTCGACCGCCGGCTCATCCTGTGCGACATCGGCGGCGGCTCCACCGAGCTGCTCATCGGCCAGCGTGGGGAGGCCCTGGCCTCGGTCAGCTTCAAGCTCGGGGCGCTCCGCCTCACCAACCGCTTCTTCGCCACCGACGGGCTGCACCCGTCCGCCGTCGACTCCTGCCGCCGGCACATCCAGGGCGTGCTGGCATCGTTCGACCGGTCGGTCGACGAGCACGGGTTCGACGTGGCCGTCGGCTCCTCCGGCACCATCGAGCAGGTCTTCCGCCTGGCACGGGGTCTGGCCGGCGAGGAGCCGCTCCGCACCCTCAACGCCGCCGTCCTGACCCGCAAGCAGATCGGGGCCGTGGTCGAGGAGCTCATCGAGGCCCGGGCCGAGGGCACCACCGGGGACCTTCCCGACCTGGACCCCAAGCGCACCGACATCATCCTCGCCGGTGCCCTGGTCCTCGAGGGCGTGGTCCGCCGGTTCGGCATCAAGGAGATGGTCCTGTCGGAGTACGCGCTGCGGGAGGGCGTCTTCCTCGACACCATCGCCCGCCAGCGCGGCGGATCCCTGCCCCACCTGCGCGACGTCGCCCTCCGCAGCGCCATCGACCTGATGCAGGCGTGCGACGAGGACCCGACCCACTCCGCCCACGTCGCCCGCCTCGCCCTCGAGCTGTTCGACGCCACCGCCCACCGCCACGGCCTCGGCTCCGACGCCCGATCGCTGCTCGAAGCCGGGGCCCTGCTCGCCAACGTCGGCCTGGTCATCTCCCACGCCAAGCACCACAAGCACAGCTACTACCTGATCCGGAACTCGGACCGGCTGGTCGGGTTCACCGACCAGGAGATCGAGCTCGTCGCCCAGATCGCCCGTTACCACCGCAAGAGCGCGCCCAAGCCCAGCCATCCCGAGTGGGCCGCGCTGGACCACGACGACCAGCGGCTGGTGGAGGTGGCCGCCGCCGTGCTGCGCGTGGCCATCGGTCTCGACCGCTCCCACCGGCAGCTGGTCTCCGGGGTCCGCGTGACCGAGCGCAAGGGCGACCTGGTCATCGGGGTCGACGTCGACGATCCCGACGCCGACCTCAGCCTGGAGCTCTACGCCGCCGACGAGCGGCGCGGCCTGCTGGCCGACGTCCTGGACCTGCCCGTGGTGATCGCCCCACCCGTCGACGCCTGAGCGCGGGCCCCCGCCGGGGTCTGCCATGCTTCGGGCATGGCGACGCGCGTGTGCCCGGAGTGTGGATCCCAGTACGTGGCCTCGGTGCGGCGGTGCATCGACTGCGACGCGATGCTGATCGACGAGGTCGGGCCCGAGGGCGATGCCACGCCCACGGTCGCCACCCCCCTGGGTGCCGGCGACCAGATCGCGTACGAGCTCGACGGCTGGGGCAACCAGCTGCGCGTCACCCTCTCCGGGATGCTCGACCTGCACGGCATCGCCCACGTGTGGGAGGTCGGCGCCCTGGTGGTGGCCGCACCCCACGAGGAAGCCGTCGACGAGCTGATCGCCGCTGTCGAAGGCGGCGAGGGCGAGGAGCTCGAGGCCGACGTGCCCCAGGTCGCCTTCGAGATCGAAGGGGTCTCCGCCGATGAGCTGGCCGCGCTCGACGCCGAGCTGATCGCCGCCCACATCCCCCACGCCTGGCAGGAGACCGGCGAGCTGCTCGTCCCCCAGGAGTCCGAGGACGACGTCGCCGACATGATCGACGCCATCCTCAACCCGCCCGACGAGGACGAGGCCGAGGACGGCCTGGCCACCCACGCCGCCCTCGACGCCCTCTACGTGGCCGTCGACAAGCTGGGCAAGGACCCGTTGGACCAGAAGCTGGTCGATCGCTTCACCGTCGCCGCCGACGGCCTCGAGGGGCTCAGCGTCCCGTACGGCATGTCCGGCAACGAGTGGGAGGCGCTGGTCTCCCAGGTCGCCGAGCTGCGGTCCGTGCTGGACGGCACCGCCGACCTCGACGCCGTCGACGCCGCCAACCCCGGCAACGGCGACGGCGTCGAAGACGACGATGAGGCCGCCGCCCGGGCCGCCCTGGAGGCCGCCGCCGACACCGACGACGCGCCCGCAGACGACGAGGGCGACGACGATCCGACCGGCTCGAACGACGCCGCCGACGATGGTTCGGACCCTGGTTCCTCGCACGACGAGGCGGCGGACGAGGACGACGGCGGAGAGGCTGCGAGCCCGGGCGGAGACGGAGACGGCGGCGCCGTCGTGGACCGCGTCGGCCTGGCCCGCGACCTGGTCGGACGCCTGCGCACCCGCATGCTCGACCTCGTCTGATCGTCACCGCCGCCGGTAGCGTGTCCTGATGCTGTTGGCCGAGTTGGAGGTCTTCCACTCCCGGCCCATCGCGCCCACCCGGCGGGTCGCCATCGGGGTGGCCGTGCTCCCCACCACGCCCGCGCCGGGCTTCGGCGGGCTGCTGCTGAGCGGAATCGTCGCTGCGTTCATCCCCGAGATGGACCCCGACCTGCTCGACGACCTCACCCGTCTCACCCACCAGGTGGAGGCCGGCCAGCGCATCCCGCAGCCCCGGCTCCGGCACCGGCTCCAGGATGACCGCGTCGGCCTCACCAAGTGCGGGCACCGGCTCATCGGCACCGGCGAGGAGCTCCTGTTCGAGCTGCACGACTCGGGCTCCCCGGAGCCGAACGTGCTGGCCGCCGTGTACGCCGCCGGCCGCCTCGATCCGACCGTCCGGCCCGCCGTGTTCGCCGCCATGCGCCGGGCGATGCACTGGCGTGCCGAGCTCGGCCCCGAGTTCGTCGAGTACCTCACCGACGCCAAGGCCACCACCAACTGGTCCACGCTCGGCGGCCGCGACCCGGTGGTCTGGGCCCTCGGCATCCTCGGCCTGGCCCCCGAGGCCAACGAGCGCAAGGTCATCCAGGACCGGTTCCGGAACCTGCTGCGCGAAGCGCACCCCGACCACGGCGGTGACGCCGACGACGCCGCCCAGCGGATCTCCGAGCTCACCGAGGCCCGGCGCATCCTCCTCCGAGGCTGACGTGGCCGGCCGCGCCCGCCCCGTCGGGGCCCTCCTGCTCACCCACGGTGCCGGCGGCAACAAGGACCAGCCCGCGCTCGTGGCCATCGAGGACGCCCTCGCCCCCATGCCGGTGCGCCGGATGAACTTCCCGTACCGGGACCTCGGCCCCAAGCGGCCGCCGGACCGAGCGCCGAAGCTGCTGGCCTCCATCCAGGAGCAGGCCGCCGAGTTCTGCGCCGAGGTCCACGTGCGCCCGCCGCGCCTGGCCCTGGGCGGACGGTCGATGGGTGGTCGGATGTGCTCCATGGCCGTCGCCGACGGCCTCCCCGCCGCTGCGCTGGTGCTCATCGCCTACCCGCTGCACCCGCCCGGCAAGCCCGAGAAGCTCCGCATCGAGCACCTGCCGGAGATCACGGTCCCGTGCCTGTTCGTCTCGGGCACCCGGGACCCGTTCGGCACGCCCGAGGAGCTGCGGGAGGCCACCTCGGTCATCCCGGGTCCCGTGACCCACCACACCGTCGAGGGCAAGGGCCACGACCTCAAGGGCGTCGACACCGACGTCGCCCACGTCATCCGCAACTGGCTCCGCGCTCTCTGACCACCCCGCCACCCCACCGACTCGCACCGACCGACCCGACCCGACCCGAACTTCGTAGGTGAGGGCGACGGTCCGGTCGTGCTGGCCTACGAAGTTCGTCGGGGTCCGCCTGGCCGATCCGAACTTCGTAGGTGAGGGCGACGGTCTGGTCGTGCTGACCTACGAAGTTCGGGTGGATGGGTCGGGTCAGAGCATGGGGGGTGCGACGGAGGCGGCGCCGCCGGCCACGGCATCCTCGGGGTTCAGGACCTCGAGCTCCACGTGGGCCGTCTCCGGGTAGAGGGTGAGCACCAGGGCGGCCACCACGAACGGTCCCACCGCCAAGATGGCCATGCCCGGGCCGAAGCTCCCGAAGTGGGTCTCGAACCGGCCGGCCAGGATCAGGCCGATGCTGCTGCCCAGCACGCCGGCCAAGGTGATGAGACCGTTCGCCCGACCCCGGAGCGCGGTGGGGAAGAGCTCCGCGCCGTAGACGCCGAGCGCGGGCACGGTGGCGGCGGCGATGATCGTCCCGGCCATCCAGGCGATCCACAGCGCCGCGCCCGAGACCTGGTAGCCGATGGTGAGCAGGACCGCACCCGCCGCCGACGCGACCGCCCCCACCATGCGACGGCCCCGCAGGTCCGCCAGGCGCCCGCCGATCACGATGCCGATGCCGCCCGGCGTGTTGGTGGCGATGGTGAAGATGGTCAGCTCGATGGCCGTGAACCCGTGCTCGGTGCGGAGGAACTCGTTCTGGAACTGGCTGATCGGCGCCAGGAAGATCAGCCCGGCGAAGCTGGCGCTGGCCAGCAGGGCGAGCCGGGCGCGGTGGCCCTTCATGGTGGCCCGGCCGTGCGGCTTGACGAAGCGGCGGCTCTCCGGGATGCGCCGGGCCAGCCGGATGAAGAAGGGCAGGCCGAGCAGCGGCACCACGTAGATGATCCGCCAGGCGTACAGGCCCACGTCGGCGAGCGGCAGCAGGAGGACGGCCATGCCCGCCCCGAGCGCTGCCGTCATGGCCAGCACGCTGGCGGCGTAGGCGCGTCCGCCGGCGGGCATCTCCTCCACCGACACCACGCCGATCAGCAGGGCCAGGGCCGTCGCGAAGGCACGGGCGACGGTCTGGGTGCCGCCGAGCGCGATCAGGTTCGGTGAGGCTGCGCCCGCCACCGACGCTGCGACGCCGCCCACCGCACAGACGAGCAGCAGCTTCTGGCGGCCCCGCCGGTCCGACACCGTCACCAGCACCAGCGAGAGCAGGACCCCCACCCGGACCGTGGCCAGCGTGGCGCCCTGGGCCGCGGTGGAGGCGCCGAACTCCTTGGCCGCGTACGTCATGGTCTGGGTGATGGTGGTGCCCAGGTAGCCGGTCAGCATCGACAGCCCGCACAGCATCCCCAGTACCGAGGACGAGCGGGCGTCGAGGCGGGCCGGCGGTGACCACCACGGGGCCCGGCGCACGGCCTGATCCTCGGTGAGGATCTCGGGCGGTCCGCTCCGCCGCAGCTGCCGGGCGACCAGCGGGCGGAACAGCGCACCCCAGAGCGGGATGGCCACGTCCCACACGATTTCCTCGCGCACGTGGTAGCCGCCGTCGTCGGTGCGATCGGCGTGCACCGTGCGCTCGTAGGTGGCGAACGGGCCCTGCTCGCACACGAAGTGGAAGTCGTGGCCGGCCGGGTCGGCGGCGTCGAGGTCCTCGAGGAGGATGTCGTCGCGGGGGGTGACGAGGGCGTGGAGGCCGGCCTCGTCGACATCGAGCTCGTTGACGGTGGTGCGGGGGCTCACGTCGGGCCCGGGGCCTCGTCGGACGAGGAGGCATCGCTGCCGGGCGGCGGCTTGCGGTAGGCCAGCCAGAGCAGACCCACGAAGATGGCCAGCGGGACGGCCACCATGAGGGCCTCGTCCCATCCGCCCTGGTGGGCGAGCACCCCGGCGAAGCCCATCACCGGGTCAGCATCCCAGATCCCGGGGAACACGGGCCACCTGCGGATGGTTGACACCCTCGGGGTTCGCCCGCGGCGGAAGCGTCGTGAGAGAATCCGTCCACCCAGAGGAGCATCGTGGAAGACCAGGTACGCAAGACCATCGAGGTGATCCGCCCGGCCATCCAGGCCGACAACGGCGACATCTTCCTGAAGAGCGTCGACGAGGCCACTGGCGTGGTCACCGTCGAGCTCACCGGCGCGTGCGTGTCCTGTCCTGCGTCCACGGTCACGCTCAAGGCGGGCGTGGAGCGCATCCTGAAGGACCGGGTGCCCGGCGTCACGGCCGTCGAGCAGTTCGGTGCCGAGCCGGCCGAGACCGAGTCCGCCGTCTCGCTCTGAGCGACCTGGCACCATCTCCTGCGTGACCACCGAAGACCAGCTCGACGCGGCGCGCAACGGGGACCGGCGTGCGCTGGCCCGCCTGCTGTCGTCCATCGAGCGGGGTGACGACGCCTCCCACGACCTGAACCGGGTCGTGTTCGGCCAGGTGGGCGGGGCCTACACGGTCGGCATCACCGGGGCGCCGGGTGCTGGGAAGTCCACCCTCACCAGCTCCGCGGTGGGCGCCGCTCGACGCCGGGGAGAGCGGGTCTCGGTCCTGGCCATCGACCCGTCCTCGCCGTTCAGCGGCGGTGCCCTCCTCGGCGACCGCACCCGCATGAACGACCACGCGCTCGACGACGGGGTGTTCATCCGCTCCATGGCCACCCGCGGCCACCTCGGCGGTCTCGCCCTCGCCACCCGGGAGGCCATCCGCCTGCTCGACGCCGTCGGGTTCCCGTGGGTGCTGGTGGAGACGGTGGGCGTCGGCCAGGTCGAGGTCGAGGTGGCGGGCGCCGCCGACACCACGGTGGTGGTCGTGAACCCGGGATGGGGCGACGCCGTCCAGGCCAACAAGGCCGGGCTGATGGAGATCGCCGACGTGTTCGTGGTGAACAAGGCCGACCGCGACGGCGCGTCGCAGACCGTGCACGACATCGAGGGCATGCTCGACCTCACCCGGGGCCACGGCGAGCAGGGCTGGCGGCCGCCCGTGGTCCCCACGGTCGGCACCACCGGCGAGGGGGCCGACGCCCTGTGGGAGGCCATCGGCGCCCACCGCGACCACCTCACCAGCAGCGGCGACCTGGACCGCCGCCGCCAGCAGCGCCTCCGCGAGGAGCTCGCCCTGGTGGTGGAGCAGCGCATCCGCGCCGAGGCCGAGGCCCGCCTCGGCACCGCCCGCCGCGAGCAGATCGAACGCGACCTCCTGACCGGGGTGCTCGACCCCTGGTCCGCGGCCGACCAGATCCTCGGGGCCTAGCACCCCTCGGTGTGCAGGAATCCGGCCTGACGCCCGATACCTGCACCCACGCGCCGCGCCGGGCGCGGGCGTGTGCAGCAGTTCGGCCTGAAGCCGGACGAGTGCACACGGCGGTCGGGGGAGGGCCGGCGGACGGGCGGTCCGGAGGAGGCCGGTAGGGTCGATCGGATGAACGACTCCGAGTCTCCGCTGGTCAGCATCGAGCGCCGTGACGATGGCGTGGCGGTGGTCCGGCTCCAGAACCCGAAGGTCAACGCCATCTCCTCGGAGGTCCTGCGCCAGATCCGGGCCGCGGCGGACGCCCTCAACGACAACCTCCCCGGTGCGGTGGTGTTCACCGGCGGGGACCGCCTGTTCGCCGCCGGCGCCGACATCACCGAGTTCAAGGGCCCCGACGAGGCCCGCTCCATCGGCGGCCTGTTCCTCGACGCGTTCAACGCCGTCGCCGCCCTGCCCCGGCCCACCATCGCCAGCATCTCCGGCTTCGCCCTGGGCGGCGGCTGCGAGCTGGCTCTGGCGTGCGACTTCCGCATCGCCTCCACCAAGGCCAAGCTCGGCCAGCCCGAGATCCTCCTGGGCATCATCCCGGGTGGCGGCGGCACCCAGCGCCTGCCCCGTCTGGTGGGCCCCGCCGTGGCCAAGGACCTGATCTTCACCGGCCGCCAGGTCAGCGCCGACGAGGCCCTGCACCTCGGCTTGGTCGACCGGGTCACCGAGCCCGAGGACCTGGAAGCGGCGTCGCTCGCGTGGGCCACGGAGCTGGCGGCGGGCCCGTCAGCCGCCATCGCCCTGGCCAAGGCCGCCATCGACCGGGGCCTCGAGGGCACCCTCGCCGCCGGTCTGGACCTGGAGCAGGACCTGTTCGTCGAGGTCTTCGGCACCGCCGACGCCGAGATCGGCGTCGCCTCCTTCCTGGAGCACGGCCCCGGCAAGGCCACCTTCACCGGCGCCTGACCCGTTCGATCGCCCGACCGGTCGATCGATCTCGGGTCGTTCGCGCCGCCCCCGGCGGCTCCGGTGACCCGAACGGCGGGTCAGGCCCAGGTGGTGATGCCGAGGTCGACCGGGGTGGGGAGGTCGAGGTGGGTCGGGAGAGCCCGGACCGTGAAGCCGTAGCGACCCGGGGTGGTGCAGGTCATCGTGCCCGAGTAGGTGGCGGGGCTGGCCGACGGGTCGTCGCAGGTGAGCACCGTGACCGACGTGGACTGCAGCTGGTCGTGCTGGGCGACGCGGCCGTGGACCACCTGGACCTCCACGTCGGCGGGGGCGAGCCCGCCCAGGTCCACGGTGACGGTGACCGGCCGATCGGTGCCGAGGTCGGCCGGCTCGTCGCCCGCCTCCACGGACGTGATCTTCACGCCGCCCCAGGCGGCCCGGACCCGCTGCTTCCAGGCGGCGAGGTCCTTGGCGCGGCCGGCACCGTCGGAGCGCAGCGCCTCGGCGGCAGCGGCGGTGGGCTCGTACAGCTGGGCGGTGTAGTCGCGCACCATGCGGGAGGCCACCACGGCCGGGCCGAGCGAGACCAGGTTGGACTTCACGCGGCGGAGCCAGCCGTGGGGCACGCCGTTCGGGCCGTCGCCGGCGGACGGGCGGTCGAAGAAGAGGGGCACGATCTGGTGTTCGAGCAGGTCGAAGAGGCTGTCGGCCTCGACCCGGTCCCGGGCGGCGAGGTCGTCGAGATCCTCGGCGGAGGTGATGGCCCAGCCGTTCTCACCGTCGAACAGCTCGTCCCACCAGCCGTCCATGATCGAGCAGTTGAGGGTGCCGTTGAGGGCGGCCTTCATGCCGCTGGTGCCGCAGGCCTCTTGCGGGCGCCGGGGCGTGTTCAGCCAGATGTCGGCGCCCTGGTACAGCGCCCGGGCGACGGAGATGTCGTAGTCGTCGAGGAACACGAACCGGTGCCGGACGCCGAGCTCCTTGGCGAAGTTGACGATCTCGCTGATCATCTTCTTGCCCTCGTCGTCGGCCGGGTGGGCCTTGCCGGCGAAGACGAACTGCACGGGCCGGTCGGGCGAGAGGAGGATCTGCTGGAGGCGCTCGGCCTGAGCCAGCAGCAGGTTGGCCCGCTTGTAGGTGGCGAACCGGCGGGCGAAGCCGATGGTGAGGGCGCCGGGGTCGAGCAGGTCGTCGGCCCAGGTGGCCTCGCTGGCCGAGATGCCGCCGGCGAGGGCCCGCAGCTTGACCCGTTCCCGGACGAACGCCACGAGCCGGGCTCGGGCCTGCTCCTTGACCCGCCAGAGCTCGTCGTCGGGGGTGGACCACACGCGGGCCCAGGCGTCGGCGTCGGCCTCGTCCCAGTCGGGGAGGACGTTGCGGGCCAGGAGGTCGGTCATGTCGGCAGACACCCAGGTGCCGCTGTGGACGCCGTTGGTGACCGAGCCGATGGGCACCTCGTCGACCTCCAGGTCGGGCCACAGCTCGTTGAACATCTCCCGGCTGACCTCGCCGTGGAGGGCGGAGACGGCGTTGGACCGGCCGGCCAGGCGGAGGCCCATGACGGCCATGTTGAAGCGCTGGTCGTCGGGTTCGGCGGCGCTCTCGCTGGGCCGGTTGCCCAGCGCCATCAGCTGGTCCACCGTGATGCCGCACTCGGTGGCCCAGGCGCCGAAGTAGGTCTCGATGAGGGCCCGGGGGAAGCGGTCGATGCCGGCGGGCACGGGGGTGTGGGTCGTGAAGATCGACGCGGAGCGGGTGGCCTCGACCGCCTCGTCGAAGCTGAGCCCGTCGTCGACGATGGACCGGCGCATGCGCTCCAGCCCGAGGAAGCCGGCGTGCCCCTCGTTGGTGTGGAACACCTGGGCGTCGATGCCGAGCGCCTCCAGCGCCCGGACGCCGCCGATGCCGAGGAGGATCTCCTGGCGGAGGCGGTGCTCCACGTCGCCGCCGTAGAGCCGGTCGGTGACGACCCGGATCTCGTCGGGGTTCTCCTCGATGTCGGCGTCGAGCAGGTACAGCGGGATGCGGCCGACGTCGGCCCGCCACACCTGGGCCTGCATGGGCGTGCCGGCCAGGTCGACCGTGACCCGGATGCCCTCGCACAGGGTGAGCGGCATGGCAAACGGGTCCTGGTCCGGGAAGCGCTCCTGCTGCCAGCCCTCCTGGTCCAGCCCCTGGCGGAAGTAGCCGTGGCGGTAGAAGAGGCCTACGCCCACCAGCGGGACGCCGAGGTCGCTGGCGGACTTGAGGTGGTCGCCGGCGAGGATGCCGAGGCCGCCGGAGTACTGGGGGAGCGCCTCGGAGATGCCGAACTCGGGGGAGAAGTAGGCGACCTGGCGCAGCCCGCTCTCCCGGTTCTGGAACCAGCGGGGCGCCTCCAGGTAGCGGGTGAGGTCCTCGTGCACGGAGGTCTGGAAGCGCAGGAACGCCGGGTCGGCCGCCAGCTCCGCCAGCCGGGCGGGCGACGTGGTGGCCAGCATGGACACCGGGTCGTGGTGGGTGGCGTCCCAGGCATCGGGATCCACCCAGCGGAAGAGGTCCCGGGTGCGGTCGTCCCAGGCCCACCGGAGGTTCATCGCCAGCTCTTCGAGCGGGGCCAGCGGCTCGGGCAGGTGGGGGCGGACGGTGAAGCTCCGGAGCGCTCGCATGGTCCGACCGTAGCGAGCGATCCGCGTTGGATCACCTGGTGGGGCCGAAGTTCACGCGCCCGTCATCGCTGGTGCCACCGCGATCGAGGGCGAGGGACGGGGTCCGGCGTGCGGCACACTCAGGGGGTGACCGACGCCCAGATCCCCGAGCTCGACGTGCCCACCGCCGTGGACGAGGTCATCCGCACGCGACGGACCAGCCTGCTGATGGATCCCGATGATCCGGTCCCCGACGAGCTGATCTCGATCCTGCTGGAGCTGGCCACCTGGGCGCCCAACCACAAGCGCACGTGGCCGTGGCGCTTCACCGTGATCACCGGCGATGCCCGCTACCGCCTGGGCGAGGCCCTGGCCGCGGTGGCGGCCGATGCCGGGGTGCCGCCGGAGAAGGCGGCGAAGCTGCCCACCAAGTACGCCCGCAGCCCCGCGGTGGTGCTGGTGTGGGTGAAGGTCGACCCGCAGCCCGTGCGGGCCAAGGAGGACCGCGACGCGGTGGCGGCGGCGGTGCAGAACCTGCTGCTGGCCGCCACATCGTTCGGGCTGGGCAACTACTGGGCGACGGTGCCCGAGGTGCTGGAGGACTGCGTCCGCCGCTTCGCCCACCTCGACGACGACCACGACCTCGTGGCCCTCGTCTACCTGGGCTGGCCCACCGGCACCGCCCCGGCCCCCGAGCGCCCCGCCCCCACCGTGACCTGGCTCGACCACTGACGGTCGACGGCCGCCGGGGCGCGACCTAGGCGGCCGGTGCCGCTCCCGCCGCCGCGGCCGCTGCGTCCTCCGGGACCGAGGTCGACGTGGTGGTCGGGGAAGCCGTGGTGGTCGTCGGGGGAGGCAGCGTCGTGGTGGTGCTCGGCGGGGCCGGGACCGTGGTGGTGGCGGTCGATGCCGGGTTGGTCGGCTCGGGCTCGGGCCCCGGGGCTGAGGCGTCGGCCGCAGGGTCGGCGGCCGGGGGTAGGACGGCCTTGGAGAGCCACCCGAGGGCGCTCGGGGCGCGCACGGCGTCGATGTGCATGCCGTCCTTGGTGCGCCACGGCTTGCAGGCGTTGGGGCCGTCGGGGCAGAGGTAGGCGCCGAAGTCCACGACGGTGACCCCGGCGGACTTGGCCGCCGCCTTGATGACGGAGCGCACGCAGTCGCCCCGCAGCACGTAGTCCTTGGGCATGATCCAGCCGCTGTTGGTGCCCATCCAGGCAGGGAGCACGACCACCACGTGATCGGCCTGGCGCTTGAGCCAGGTGAGCCGCTCGGCCATGTCGTTCTGGTACCAGGTGCGGGCCGGGGTGTGGCAGGGGTGGCGCCAGGTGCCGCTGAGCTGGTGGTCGAGCATGGCGTGGACGCTGGTCATGACGACGGCGACGTCGGGGCGGATGGTGAGGTGCGGCGGGTACATCGACGGCCAGCCCTTGGCGCAGGCGGCGGGGGTGGGCACGACCTTCCCGGTGACGGCGCGGGCGGGCGGGTTGTTGCGGGCGCCGTCGCACGCCTCGAGGGTGCCGTCGACCAGCGTGATCTTCGTCTGGTCGACGCCGCGCATCCCGTCCTTGATGAGCCAGTTGGGGATGGAGTCGCCGAGCAGCACGACCCGCTGCGTGCCGGGCTTGGTGGGCACCGGCTCGCAGGCGGTGAGGGCGAGGGCCAGGAGGGCGAGGGCGCCGACGGTGGCACGCAGGAGGGTCCGGCGGGAGCGGGGCACGGCGGAGAGCATGCCAGCCGCGGGCCTGTGGCGCTCCCACCACGGACCGTCCCCGGCCTGTGACCTTCGACACAGATCGTGGCGCCGGGAGGTGAACAGTGGAAACCTGTCCGGCAGTTCCTCGGACGAGGCGGCGTCCTGAGGCGGGACCCGAGGGGGAGCCGGCCACCGTGCCTGCTCCCCCGACGGTCCCCCGCCGCGCCCGGGAGCCTCCGGCAGCGGGGCCGCTCCCGCGCGGTCCGGTCGGCGGGGTGGGTCCACATCGGTACCATCGCGCCCGTGAGCAGCGACGATCCGGGCTGGTACCAGCGCGCCATCTTCTACGAGGTCCTGGTCCGCGGGTTCCGGGACTCCAACGGCGACGGCACCGGCGACCTCCGGGGCATCACCGAGAAGCTCGACTACCTCGAGTGGCTCGGCGTCGACTGCCTGTGGCTGCTGCCCTTCTACAGCTCGCCCCTCAAGGACGGCGGCTACGACATCTCGGACTTCTTCACGGTCCTGCCCGACTACGGCACCGTGGGCGACGCCGCCGAGCTCATCGACGAGGCGCACCGGCGCGGCATCCGGGTCATCGCCGACCTGGTGATGAACCACACCAGCGACCAGCACCCGTGGTTCCAGGAGTCCCGATCGTCGCGGGACAACCCGAAGCACGACTGGTACGTCTGGAACGACGACAACGAGCGCTGGTCCGAGGCCCGGGTCATCTTCGTCGACACCGAGCCGTCCAACTGGAGCTGGGAGCCCCAGCGCGAGCAGTACTACTGGCACCGCTTCTTCGCCCACCAGCCGGACCTCAACTACGACAACCCCGAGGTGGCCGAGGCCATGCTCGACGTGGTCCGGCACTGGCTGGGCCTCGGGCTCGACGGGTTCCGCCTCGACGCCGTGCCGTACCTGTTCGAGCGCGACGGCACCAACGGCGAGAACCTCAAGGAGACCCACGCCTACCTGCAGAAGGTGCGCAGCGTGGTGGACCAGGAGTTCCCGGGCAAGGTGCTGCTGGCCGAGGCCAACCAGTGGCCGGCCGACGTCGTCGACTACTTCGGCGAGCCCGACGCGCCCGAGTGCCACATGTGCTTCAACTTCCCGTTGATGCCCCGCATGTTCATGGCGGCCCGCCAGGAGACCTCGCGCCCGATCCGCGAGATCATGGCCCAGACCCCGCAGATCCCCGGCGGCGCCCAGTGGGGGATCTTCCTGCGCAACCACGACGAGCTGACCCTCGAGATGGTCACCGACGAAGAGCGCGACTACATGTACTCGGAGTACGCCAAGGACCCGCGCATGAAGCGCAACGTGGGCATCTCCCGGCGCCTCCTCCCGCTGCTGGAGAACGACCGCCGCATCGCCGAGCTGTTCCACGGCCTGCTGTTCAGCCTGCCGGGCAGCCCGGTCATGTACTACGGCGACGAGATCGGCATGGGCGACAACATCTACCTGGGCGACCGCGACGGCGTGCGCACGCCGATGCAGTGGACGCCGGACCGCAACGGCGGCTTCTCCACCGCGGACTTCGCCCAGCTGTACCTGCCGGCGCTGATGGACCCGGTGTACGGCTACCAGGCCGTCAACGTGGAGTCGCAGCTGCGGAACCCGGGGTCGTTCCTGCACTGGGTGCAGCGCATGATCCAGGCCCGCAAGCAGCACCCGGTGTTCGGCACCGGCTCGTTCGAGGCGCTCGACGTGGCCAACGAGGCCGTGCTGGTGTTCCTGCGCCGCCAGGAGCGCGACGACAGCGCCGACGACATCGTGCTGTGCGTCAACAACCTGTCGAAGGTGGCCCAGCCCGTCGAGATCGACCTGTCGATGCTGGCGGGCAAGCGGCCGGTGGAGCTGTTCGGCCGGGTGGAGTTCCCGCCGGTCGGCGAGCTGCCGTACTTCGTGACGCTGCCGCCCTACGGGTTCTACTGGTTCTCCCTGGTCGACGAGCCCGACGACGACCTCGAGTAGCTCGAGCCGACCGCGGCCGGGTTGGGGACCCCCGCTACCGTCACCATCCGTGGACCCCGGCTACCAGACCTGCTACCGCCATCCCGACCTCCAGGCCGGGGTGATCTGCCAGCGGTGCGATCGACCCATCTGCCCGCAGTGCATGCACCAGGCGTCGGTCGGGTTCCACTGCCCGGAGTGCGCCAAGGCCGGGGCGCAGACCGTCTACCAGGGCGTGGCGTCGCTCCGGCAGCGGCCCATCGTGACCGAGGTCCTCATGGGCCTCAACGTGCTGGTGTTCGTGATCGGCGCCCTGGTGGTGGGCACCTCGGGCTACCTGAGCGGCTCCATCACGTCGTTCCACGTGGACTGGGCGTCCATCGCGTACCTCCAGGGCAACCCGTTCATCGGCTACTCCGGCGGGGTCGGCGGCGGCGAGTGGTACCGCCTGGTGACCGCCGGAGTAGCCGATGAACAGATCGGAAGAGCACACGTCTGAACTCCAGTCACTTAGGCATCTCGTATG
>CALANQ010000074.1 GCA_937926025.1 uncultured Acidimicrobiales bacterium | reverse complement strand
CCCGCTCTCGGAAGCCCCGCCCCTGCAGGACCTGTGGCGCTTCGCGAAGCCCCACCGGGCCCGGGTGTGGTTCGCCTCCACCTTCTCCGTCCTGAACAAGGCGTTCGACGTGGCGCCCGAGCTGCTGATCGGCGCGGCGGTCGACGTGGTGGCCCAGGGCGACGACTCCCTGGTGGCGTCGGTGCTCGGAATCGACGACAAGTTCACCCAGCTCAGCATCCTGGTGGTGCTCACGGTCGTCATCTGGATCTGCGAGAGCATCACGGAGTACATCGCCGTCGTCACCTGGCGGAACCTGGCCCAGACGGTGGAGCACGAGGCGCGGATGGACACGTACCGCCACGTGCAGGACCTGGAGATGGCCTACTTCGAGGACCGCACGTCGGGCGGGATGATGGCCGTCCTCAACGACGACGTGAACCAGCTCGAGCGGTTCCTGGACCTCGGCCCGCACAAGCTCATCGCCACCGCGGCCAACGTGGTCTTCGTCGGCATCGTGTTCTTCGTCGTGTCCCCGTGGCTGGCGCTGTTCGCGTTCCTCCCGATCCCGATCATCGTGGCCGGCTCGCTCTGGTACCAGACCCGCCTCGAGGCCAAGTACGCCAAGGTCCGGGCGGCGGCGGGCGCCATCAGCGACACCCTCACCAACGCCATCGGCGGCATGGCCACCATCAAGGCGTTCAGCGGGGAGCAGCGGGAGGCCGAGCTGGTCGGGTCGGAGAGCCAGGCGTACGCCGACGCCAACCGGGTGGCCATCCGCTCGTCCACCGCGTTCAACCCGCTGATCCGCATGGCCGTGCTCTCGGGCTTCGCCATGACCCTGCTGGTCGGCGGCCGCATGGCCCTGCGCGGCGAGATGGAGATCGGCGTCTTCTCGATGCTCGTGTACATGACCCAGCGGCTGCTCTGGCCGCTCACCGCGCTGGGCGAGATCTTCGACCTGTACCAGCGGGCGATGGCCTCCTGCCGCCGCATCTTCGGCCTGCTCCAGACCGAGCCCACCATCCACCCGGGGGCGGCCTCGCTGCCCGTCCCGGTCCGCGGCCACGTCTCGTTCGACGACGTGCACTTCTCCTACCTGGAGAACGGTCCGCCGGTGCTGCGGGGCCTGTCGATCGACGTCCCCGCCGGGGAGACGCACGCCATCGTGGGTGCCACCGGCTCCGGCAAGTCCACCGTGGTCAAGCTGCTGCTCCGCCTCTACGAACCCACGGCCGGGACGATCGCCGTCGACGAAGCCCCCATCCAGGGGCTCACGTTCGAGTCGCTGCGCCGGGCCACCGGGTTCGTGGCCCAGGACGTGTTCCTCTTCCACGGGACCATCCGCGACAACCTCACCTACGGCCGCCTCGACGCCACCGACGACGAGATCCGCCGGGCCGCCGAGCTGGCCGAGGCGGCCACGTTCATCGAATCGCTGTCCCACGGGTACGACACGCTGGTCGGTGAGCGGGGCCACAAGCTCTCCGGCGGGCAGCGCCAGCGCCTCACGCTCGCCCGAGCCATCCTGCGCGACCCGGCCATCCTCATCCTCGACGAGGCCACCTCGGCGGTGGACAACGAGACCGAGGCCGCCATCCAGCGCTCGATGGACAAGGTGGCGGTGGGCCGGACCACCATCGTCATCGCCCACCGTCTGTCCACGGTGCGCCACGCCCACCGGATCCACGTGATGGAGGCCGGCCGGGTGGTCGAGGCCGGTACGCACGAGGAGCTGGTGTCGCACGGCGGCCTCTACGCCGCCCTGTGGCGGGTGCAGACGGGCGAGGCCGACCCCACCGGGACCGGCGTCGCCCTGGCCGACTGACCCCGGCGTCGGAGCTGGGCCGCGTCCCGTCGGGAACGGCGTCTACCGGGCCGCCCATCGGGTAGGACGACGGATCGGGGCCGGCGGCGGTCCCTCGTCGATCAGCCGGGAGGTTCGGTGCCAGCGCAGCGCTCGATGCGGTTCCCGGCCGATCTCGCCTACGTGGCGTCGGTGCGCGACTTCGCCGCCGAGGCCGCCGACGACCTCGGCGCCACCGTCGACCGCAACGACCTGGCGCTCATCGTCGGGGAGCTGGCCGCCAACGCGGCCGAGCACCAGCCCGGCGAGGCGGAGCTGGTGGTCCGGGTCCTGCCCGACGGCGGCGTCGACATCGAGCTGGCCGATCCGGACCCGACGATCCCGCGTCCGGTCGACAGCGCGCCCGACGACCCCGACGGCCACCGGGGCCTGCACCTGGTCAACGTGATCAGCCACTCGTGGGGTGTGCAGCCCGAGGGCACGGGCAAGCGGATCTGGGCCCGCC
The DNA here is from genome assembly GCA_937926025.1 of uncultured Acidimicrobiales bacterium. GTDB lineage: Bacteria > Actinomycetota > Acidimicrobiia > Acidimicrobiales > Iamiaceae > Aquihabitans. The sequence goes on along the minus strand of CALANQ010000074.1, from coordinate 20,432 downwards.
TCTCCCCCGCCCGCTGAGCGGACCGCTCAGCTGGTGAAGTCCAGGACGGCGCGGTTCAGCGCGCCGCCGTGCATGGCGTCGAGCGCCTCCTGCACCTGCTCGGGCTGGAAGGTCTGCGACACCAGCTCGTCCAGCTTGAGCTTGCCGGCCTTGTACAGGTCGACGAACAGCGGGATGTCGTGGTGCGGGCGGGCCGCGCCGTAGCGGCAGCCGAGGATGCTCTTGTCGTTGTAGAGCGACTGCACCACGAAGCTGGCCTCGGACCCGAACTTCGGGACGCCGAGGAGCACGCACGAACCGCCCCAGTCGAGCAGGTCGATGCACTGGCGGATCAGCGCCGGGTGGCCGACGCACTCGAACGCGTAGTCCACGCCGAGCGGGCAGATCTCCTTGACCGCCTCCACGGTGTCCACGCCCTCGCCGGCGCAGATGAAGTGGGTGGCGCCGAACAGCTTGGCGGCCGCCTCCTTCGCCGGGTTGGTGTCGATGGCGATGATGGGCCCGGCCTGGCTGAGGGCGAGGCCCTGCAGCACGTTGAGGCCGATGCCGCCGATGCCGATGACGATGGCGGACGACCCGGGCCGGGGCTTGGCCCGGTTCAGGACGGCGCCGGTGCCGGTGAGCACGGCGCAGCCGATGAGGCTGGCGCTGGCCAGCGGCACCTCGCGGTCGATGACCACCGCCTGCGTCTCGGTGACGACGGTGTACTCGGAGAACACTCCGGCGTTGGCGAACTGGAATGCTCGGTCGCCGCCGACGGTGAACGGCGCCTTCAGCTTGCCGGCGGTGTCACGGCAGTGGGTGGGCTGGCCCCGGTCGCAGGCGTCGCAGCGGCCGCAGTTGCCGAGGGTGGTGAGCACCACGTGGTCGCCGACCGCGACCTTGGTGACCGAGGCGCCCACCTCCTCCACGACGCCGGCACCTTCGTGGCCCAGGACCACGGGAGGCGGGAACGGGATGGTGCCGTTCACCACCGACACGTCGGAGTGGCAGAGCCCGGCGGCGTGGATCTTGACCCGCACCTCGTCCGCCCGGATGGCCCGGACCTCCACGTCATCGCGAACCTCGAGCTGCCCGGTCCAAACAACGGCTTTCATTAGATCAGTGTCCTTGCTTCAGGTGGATTGGCTCACCAGTGGTGACCAGTGGGAAAAGGAGCTTGCCGGGGTGGTGGTTCCGAGCGCAGCGAGCCCGGGGGAGTTCGAGGGGGCGGAGCCTGCGGAGCCCCTCCGAGCCAGCGAGGTGCGACGAGGTCGTGCCGAGCTGAGAAGGTGCTGGCCGTCAGGCCTTCCGCCAACTCCGAGGAACGGAGAGAGGGAGGCGCAGCCGACCGAACGAGTGACGAGGACCGCTACCCCTTCCAGACGATGGACTGCATCTCGCTGTAGGCGTGGAGGCCCCAGCTGCCGCCGTCGCGGCCGATGCCCGAGTACTTGAACCCGCCGAACGCCGCTTCGTGGTTGCGCTGGAGGGTGTTGATGCCGACGTTTCCGGAGCGCAGGAGCTTCGACACGGCCATGGCCTTGCCGCTGTCCTCGCTGAACACGTAGCTGTAGAGGCCGTAGGGGCTGTCGTTGGCGATGGCGATGGCCTCGTCCTCGGTGTCGAACGGGATCACCGTGATGACCGGCCCGAACACCTCCTCGCGGGCGATGGTCATGTCGTTGGTGGCGTCGACCACGAGGGTCGGGGTCACGTAGAAGCCGGTGTCGAGCTCGGGGCGCTTGCCTCCGGCGGCCAGGGTGGCGCCCTCGTCGGTGGCGGAGCGGACCAGGCCCTCGACCCGCTCGCGGTGGACGTCGGTGATGACGGGGCCGAGCACCGTGTCGCGCTCGAGCGGGTCGCCGACCTTGAGGTGGCCGGCCATGCCGGTGAGCTTGCCGACGAGCTCGTCGTACACGCCGCGCTGGACCACGACCCGGGTCGGCGAGGTGCAGATCTGGCCCGAGTGGAACGTCCACGTGCTGGACACGTTGGAGATGACGTTCTTGAGGTCGGCGTCGTCGAACACGATGGCGGCGCCCTTGCCGCCCAACTCCAGCAGGGTGCGCTTCATCTGCTTGCCGGCCACCTCGGCGATGCGGCAGCCGACCCCGGTGGATCCGGTGAAGCTGATCATGTCGACGTCGGGGTGGGTGGTGATGGCCTCGGCGGCCTCGACCGAGTTGGCCGACACCACGTTGACGACACCGGCCGGGAAGCCGGCCTCCTCGAACAGCTCGCCCATGCGGATGACCGCCAGCGGGTCCTGCACCGGCGGCTTGATGACCACGGTGTTGCCCATGGCCAGGGCGGGGGCGACCTTGCCGGCCATGTTGGTGACCGGGAAGTTGTAGGCGGCGAGGGCGGCGACCACGCCGACCGGGGCGCGGTGCTCGACGCCGCCGATGATCCCGCCGGGGGCCAGCGCGGTGCCGGGCATGACCGCGGGCGGCAGGGCGACCAGGTTGGACTCGGGCTGGGCGTAGCGGCGGAACCGGGCCGACACCTGCGGCACCTGCATGGTCTTGGCCACCCGCATGGTGGCACCGGTCTCGGCCTGGACCAGCGGGACCAGCTCGGCGGCATGGGCGTCCCACACGTCGGCGAAGCGGTTCAGCAGGTCGTAGCGCTCGGCGAACGAGGTGCGCGACCAGCTGTCGAAGGCGGTCCTCGCCGCGGCGCAGGCGTCGGCCGCCTGCTCGACGCTGGCGTCGGGAGCGACCCCGACCACCTGCTCCGTTGCCGGGTTGACGATGTCGTAGCCGTCTGCGGCCTCGACCTTCTCGCCCCCGATGATCAGCCCGTACCCGGTGTCAGTCACAGCGGGAAACTGTAACGGGTTCTAATTCGGTTCCCCATTCCGGTCCGCCCGCCCCGGCCCGCCACCGGGCGTGGCCCCACCACACTGCCGGGGTGTAGGCAGGGACCGATGGATCGGGCGGACCTCCTCTACGGCGACCTGCCAGCGGTGCAGGCGCCGGGGGTGCGCTTCGAGCTCCGCCGCACCGGGCTGCCCGGCATCGTCCTGGCGGTGGTCGCCGTGGCGCTGATCGCGGCCACCGTGGTGCTCGGGATGCAGGCCGACCGGCACGAGGTGACCAGTTCCACGGTCGACGACGCCTACCCGGTCGATGCCGTCATCGTGGACCGCTTCGAGGAATCCCCCCGAGAGAATCCCTACCTGGCCGTCCGCTTCACGGATCAGGAGGGCACGGTCCGCTACGGCCGGGTGCACTACCCCGAGGGGGAAGATCTGCCCGGCGGGGAGCAGCTGCGCATCTGGGTCGACCCCGACATGCCGTGGTCCCTCAGCCCGACGCCGCCGGACGCGGGCCAAGACGCGGCGCGCTACGTCCGGGCCGCCTGCCTGGCCGGCGTCGCGGCCGCGGTCGCGGGCCTGCGCGCCGCCTTCCTCATCCGCCGGACCCTCCAGCTGCGCCTCGCCCTGCGCGGCACCCGCTGGCGGTCGAGCTTCGTCCGCCTGGTCCCGGTGCGGATCGGGAACGGCTGGACGGTGCTGGCCGCGGTCGAGGTCGACGGCGAGACCAGACGGGTCCTCGTCCCGGGCGCCGGTCCCGATGCATCCGGGTACCCGCCCTACGAGCGGGTCCCGGTCGAGCTCGCCGCCTCGACACGGCGCACGCTGGTCTTCCGCAGGGAGGCAGACGTCCGGTGCTGGGTGGCCACGGTCCCCCGCTCGGGCCGCACCGCCCGCGTCCAGGCCTCGGCCTTCGACGCCGCCCTGCGGCAGAACGAGCCGATCCCGACCTGAACCCTCCGGCCGGTCAGGCCGCGGTGTGCCGGTTCAGGCCGGGAAGCGGAAGCGGGTCTGGGTGTAGGGGCCCTTGCCGAAGGCCAGGACCTTCGACGGGTCGAGGAGGAAGACGTGGGCGGTGCGGCCGTCGGCGTCGCCGAACGCGTCGTCCCCCACCTCGAAGTCCCAGTCGAGCTTGGCCTTCCAGAGCGCCGCCAGCTCCACCAGCTCCGCCCGGTCGGCCACCCGCACCGCCGACCCTTCGACCACGACGTCGATGCCGCCGTGCAGGGCCGGCGTCCCCGTGGTCAGGATGCACCGCGGCTCCCGGCGGAGGTTCGCCGTCTTCTGCTCCTGCGTCCCCGTGCAGAAGTGGAGCCGCTCCCGACGCCAGACCGCCGGGATGGGTGTCACGTGCGGGCGGCCGTCGGCTCGCACCGTGGACAGCCAGAACACCTCGGCGCGCTCCAGGATCCCCGCCACCTCGGCCCAGCTGACCGGGCTGGATCCCGGCTCGCTGAAGCGATCGTCGAACTCGGCGGTGGGCGCGGGCGTGAGCATGGGGTCCTCCTGGATCGTGGTCCTCACGGGATTGGACGGTGCGAGACGACCGGCCTCATCGGCCGCACGGGCGGCACCGGGGAGCGGCGGGCATAGGCCGGCCGGCCCCTGTTGCTCATGGGGGCACCGACGCCAGCCGATGCAGTGGGTCATGGCCCTCCCCACCCTCGACCGCCAGGACTGCGGCGCCTTCCCGCCCGACCACTCGGTCGAGGACCACCTCGAGGCCGAACGGGCGGCGCTCGACGCCGATCTGCGGGCCGCGACGGTGGGCGCCGCCGGCGCCGAGGCCGGCCGTCCAGACCGGTGGATGCTCGTACGGGCCGCGGGGCTCGGCCTGGCTCTGGCCGGGACCATCGCCTTCGGCCTGGGCCGCCTGCACGAGCGCGACGACGCACCCGCCTGCCCGACCCCGAGCAGCCAGTCGGCCGATGCGCCTACCGGTGCGGACGGGTGCCGATGATCGAGGCCCGCTCCATCACGCGGACCTCGGGCCAGTAGTCGCTGCTGGCGTAGTGCTGCACCGCCCGGTTGTCCCAGAAGGCGACCGAGTGCGGCTCCCAGCGGAACCGGCACTGGTACTCCGGGTAGTCGGCCTGGCGGCACACCCGGTCGATCAGCTCGCGGCTCTCGTCGAGATCCATCCCCACCACGTGCGACACGAAGTTCCGGTTGGCGTACAGGTGCTTGCGCCCAGTGGCGTCGTGGGTGCAGACCATCGGGGGGACGGGCGGGGGGTACTTCTCGAGCATCGTCGCCCGCTGCTCCGGGTCCAGGAAGGCACCGAAGGTGGTGACGAACGTGTGCTGGAGATCCAGGTCGTCGATGCGCTCCCGCAGGTCCTCGGGCAGGCCCTCGTAGGCGGCGTACATGTCGGCGAAGAGGGTGTCGCCGCCCACCGAGGGGATCTCGATGCCGTGGAGGATGGCCCCCATCGACGGGACCTCCCGCCAGGTGACGTCGTGGTGCCACGCGTTCTCGTAGCCGGCCACATCGGCTGACTTCTCGAAGCGGACCAGGTGCTCGTCGTCCTTGTTGGCGCCCAGGAAGGCGTGGACCTCGAGCTCCCCGAACCGACGGGCGAACGCCACGTGCTGCTCGGAGGTCATGGGCTGGTCGCGGAAGAAGATCACCTTGTACTCGGCGAGGGCCTGACGGATCTCGGCGATCACCTCGGCCGGCAGGTCCGTGGTCAGATCCGGTCCGTGCAGGACGGCGCCGACCGTGGCGCCCAGGCGGGTCACGTCGAAGTGCTCCCAGGTGAGCCGGTCCAGCCGGTCGCGCTCGCGGGCCAGGTGCGACGACGGGCCGACCTGGATCGGATAGCCGGGGAGAGCGAACCGGTGAGCCTTCAGCTCCTCGGGCCGCACCGCCGCCTGGTCGGAGGCGCTGGCGCTGGACGGGGCGGCGGGGCCGCTGGTGGACCCCCACGCCGTGCCGCCGGTGGTCTCCGCGGTGGTCACGACCGGCCTCCTTCGGTCGGGCCGGACGATCGATCGCAGCGGGGGACGAGCATGGCGTGCTCCTGGGGCTAGGCGGACTGACGGGAGGCGAGATCGAGTGCCGACCGGGTGGCGGCCGATGCCGGCGCCTCGATGACGGCGGTGCAGATGTCGACGAGGTCGGCGATCTGGGCCGGGACCGGGATCGACGCCGGCGCGCCGCCGGCGAGCAGCGCCTCGGCGGCGGCGAGCGACATCACCAGCACCCCCACGGCATGATCGACGCGGCGCTCGCGGAGCTCGTCGGGGACGGCGACCGCAGCGGCGATCAGGCGACGGCGGGTGTCGCGGTAGGCGCCGGCCTGGAACGAGTGGAGGACGACGTCGGACAGCTCGGGGTCGGCCAGACCCTGGGCGAGGAACCGGGCCCAGCAGCTGCCGGGGCGGATGGTGGCCTCGGCCAGGGGGACCACGACGACCGCCATCAGGTCCCGCACGCCGGTGCCATCGTCCAGGTCGTCCAAGTCATCGAGGAGGCGCTGGCGATGCTCGTTGATGGGCCCCATGCGCTCGCTGGCGATGGCCTCGATCAGGCCCCGGCGGTCGCCGAAGTGGTACTGCGCTGCGGACTTGTTCCGCTGGCCCGCCGCCGCCTGCACCTCGCGCAGGGACATGGCGGCCAGGCCGCGCTCGGCGGCGATCCGCTCCCCCGCCTCGATCATCTGCTCCCGGGCCCCCACCCCGACGACGGTAAGGCAGGTGCCTCAATCCGTCAAGGCGCGCGCCTCAGCCTCCGGGTCCGACGGGGCGCTGACCTCAGGCGAGGGCGGCCTCGTAGGCGGTGCGGGCGGCATCGTTGAAGCAGACGAAGGTCACCGATTTCACGCCCGTCGGCGTCGACCGCACGGTGGCCACCGCGATCTCCGTCGCCGGAGCGACCGGGTAGCCGTAGACACCCGTCGAGATGGCCGGGAAGGCCAGGTGCTCCACCCCGGCCTCGTCGGCCACCGCCAGCGAGCGCCGGTAGCACGAGGCCAGCAGCTCGGGCTCCCCCGCTCCCCCGCCCTGCCAGACCGGGCCCACGGTGTGGATCACCCAGCGAGCCGTCAGGTCGAACCCCGGCGTGATCTTGGCGTCGCCCGTGTCGCATCCGCCGAGCAGGCGGCAGGCGGCGAGCAGGTCGGGACCGGCCGCTCGGTGGATGGCACCGTCGACCCCGCCACCGCCGAGCAGGGACGAGTTGGCGGCGTTCACGATGGCATCCACGTCGAGGACGGTGATGTCCCCCGTGATCAGCTGCAGGTCGACGGCGGGCTCCACGGCTCTGATCCTGCCCGACCGGGGCGCACCGGGCGGCTCGGGCGGCTCGGGCGATCCGGACAGCCTGACGCCCGGGCCTTCTCCGGACGATCTAGGAGACGGCGCGCTCGTGGCCGATCAGGGTGGCGGCCCAGCGGACGAACGGGTCGCAGCTGTCGGCCCGGGCATCGACGTAGGACCGGAACAGCTCGGCGGCCTCGTCGGCACCGAACGGCCCTTCCACCTCCGGCAGGTGCAGGTGCGGCAGCTGGTCCGAACGGCCGTCGTTCCACTCCTGGGCCACCTTCGACGCGCCGTCGCCGTCCGACGCCAGCGCCCAGACGATCCGCCCGACCATGGCGGTGGCGGCGGCGCCCAGGCACATCAGGCACGGTTCGAGGGTGGTGTAGAGGGTGGCGCCGCGCCGGTCCCAGCCCTCGTGGCGATCGGCCTGCTCCAGGGCGAGGAGCTCGGCGTGCACCAGGAGCCGGCGCTGCGTGACCTCCTCGGTGTGGGACCGCCCGACGACCTCGCCGTCGGCCACCACCACGGCGCCGATCGGCAGCTCGCCCCGGCTCAGGCCGCAGCGAGCCACGTCGAGCGCGGCCCGCATGCCGTCCTGATCGGCGGCCTGGTCCCGGTCGGTCATGCCGAACCGTAGGTCGATGACACCCGTGCTCGGATCATGGATTCCACCGTCCCGCATTCGAGAGCTCCTCCGCGTCGGCCCCCCGAGAGCCACGTCCTCGTGCGACTCGCGGATGCACTACCCACGCACAGCGAGATCCAGACCACGGTGAGCGAGATCTGGTGCGAGGATCCGCACGCGCGGCGTCGACCGGACCGCGAGCACCCGGACCCGCAGGCTGGGAGCGTGCCGGGGAACGGACGGACGACGGAGCGGACCGGGGTGCGGCCGGCCTGCGGCTCAGTCCTTGTCGAAGTCGAGCTGGAGCAGCTCGATGGCGTTGCCGCGGACCAGCTTGTAGATGACGTCCTCGGGCAGGTTGCCCATCAGCTTCTGGCCGACCTCGCGGCTCTTCGGCCAGGTGGAGTCCGAGTGCGGGTAGTCGGTCTCGAAGCAGATGTTGTCGACGCCGCACTTCTCGATGTTCTCGAGGCCGTACTCGTCGTCGAAGAAGCAGCCGTAGATCTGGCGGTAGTAGTAGGTGGACGGCGGCTCGGGCACCTTGTCGCCGAACCCGCCCCACGCCCGGTTGTCCTCCCAGACCTTGTCGGCCCGCTCGAGGATGTAGGGGATCCAGCCGATCTGGCCCTCGGAGTACACGATCTTGAGGGTGGGCAGCTTGGCCAGCCAGCCCGAGAACAGCCAGTCCGTCATGGAGCTCAGGGCGTTGCCGAACGTGAGCGTCGAGCCCAGCGCGGCGGGCGCACCGGGCGACGTCATCGCTATCTTCGACGACGAGCCGATGTGCATGTTGATGGTGGTGCCGGTCTCCGCACAGGCCCGGAAGAAGGGCTCCCAGTAGTCGCCGTGGATCGACGGCAGGCCCAGGTACGGCGGGATCTCGCTGAAGCAGACGGCGCGCACGCCGCGGGCAGCGTTGCGGTACACCTCGGCGGCCGCCAGGTCGGCGTCCCACAGGTGCGTGATGGTCAGCGGGATGAGGCGGCCACCGGAGTCGCCGCACCACTCCTCGACCATCCAGTCGTTGTAGGCCTGGACGCACGCGAGGCCGAGGTCGCGGTCGGGGTGCTCGGTGAACGTCTGGCCGCAGAACCGGGGGAACGTCGGGAAGCACAGCGAGGCCTCGACGTGGTTGACCTCCTGGTCCTTGACCCGCTCGGCCGGGTCGTAGCAGCCGGGGCGCATCTCGTCGTAGGTCATGGGCGTCATGGTCATCTCGTCGCGCGAGTACCCGACGGCGGCCACGTGGCGCTTGTGGATGTAGACGAGGTCGCCGAACACCCAGCAGTCCGCCGGGCGGCCGGACTCGTCGAACTCCTGCTCGTAGACGCCGCCGCCGATGTGCTTCATGCCGCCGACGCCGCGCCGCTCCACCCGGGGGCCGTCGGCCTTGAAGCGCTGGGGGAGGTACTCCTGCCAGACGTGGGCAGGCTCCACGACGTGGTCGTCGACGCTGATGATCTTCGGCAGCTCAGCCACGGCGGGCACCTCTCCACGGTTTCTGACGGACCGTCAGATCCTACCTGACACCTGATCGGGTGCGCACCGGGCGACGGCGGGGGAGCCCGTCACCCCCCGGGCGGCGCGGCGGCGTCGACCGGGGGGAGGCCCGACGCGAACGCCAGCGGCGCAGCGATCCCCGTGTCCAGCAGGGCATCGGGCCGGTGCCCGAACAGGGCGCACGCGCCGGCCCGCGCCCCGCAGTCGTAGGCGGTGCCGTCGACCGTGATGACCCGGTGGATGGGAACCTCCAGGGACAGTCGGCCGTCGTCTCCGACGGTGGCCGTGGCGGTGGTCGCGTCGTCGCAGCGAGCGGCCTCGAACCGGCTGTCGGGCACGGCCAGGCACCACGTGAGCTCGATGGGCCCGGGGGCCAGGTCGGTGCCGGTGGCGGTGGTGGTCCCGTCGGCGGGGAGGTCGGCGGGGACGGCGAGGGCCGCGCCCACGGGCTCCATGCCCTCCACCGGTGCGCCGCCCGATGTCAGGTCCTCCAGCGACGAGGTGAGCGTCGACACGTCGGTGGTGATGTCGGTGTCCCCGCCGCCGCGCTTCCGGCTGCTGCCGCCGTCGGTGCTGGACATCGTCATGGCGCCGAGCCACACCACCAGGCCGACGCCGACGATCAGGCTGCCGAGGCCGAACGCCGCACAGCCGAAGGCGCTCGCTCCCCCCACGGGTCGTCCCATGGGTCGAGGCTACGTCTGGCGCCGGAAGGGCGGCGGGTCAACCGGTGACGACGTAGGGGAGCACGGCCGAGCGCTTGGTGTCGGCGGCGGCGGCGATGACGATCGAGCAGCCCCCGTCCTCGGCGGTGCAGGCACGACGGGCCGGGTCCGGTGTCGACGTGGTGGTGGTCGACGGTCCGGTGGTGGTGGTGCTGGATGTGAACTCGCCGAGGGCCCGCCCCAGGTCCTCGCCGTAGGGGGTGACGGTGGAGCGGGCCGGGAGGGAGGTGGTGAACCCGCCCCGCTCGTCGGCGCGGGGGAAGTCGCCGTCGACCGAGCGGCCCATGATGGCCTTCACCGCCAGCGTGGGGTCGACGGGGTCGCAGGACTCGATCATCCCCTGCTCCTCCAGGTCGCTGGTGCAGTAGGCGAGCAGCAGCGGCTCGCCGGGCTGGAAGCCCGACGCGAGCAGCGTGAGGTCGGTGCCGGCCGGGATCGGGTCGGCGGCCGAAGGCTCCGACCCGATGGGGAGGCGGTCCGTGGTGGCCCGGGTGGTCACCCGCGTCAGGTCGGCGGCAGGGAGGCCGGAGCGGAACGAGATGGGCCGGCCGCCGGACCGGTCGTAGTCACCCGCGTCGGCGGCGACCACGATGCACCGCTCCGGTGACGCCGCGCAGTCGTAGGCCTTGCCGTCGACGGTGATCACGCGCGGCACCGGGTAGGTGGCGTCCAGGTGGCCGTCGCCGTCGGTGGCGTACCGGGCCCCCTGGTTCTCGTCGCAGGCGTCGACGCCCTTGCGCTCGGTGTCCGCCGCCCGCAGGCAGACGGCCACGCCCACCACCTCGTCGGCGTCGAAGGCGGTGCTGGTGACCCGGACGGCGGTGCCGTCGTCGAGCTGCGTCCTCGGGGCGACGCCCACGGGAAGCCGGGCCGAGTCCGTGCCCTTCCCGGGGTCGCCCAACTCCAGGTCGCAGCCGGTGCCCATGGAGCCGAGGCCCACCACCAGCACCGCCACCGCGCCGAGGAAGCCCATCACCCCCAGGCCGCCGCATCCGAAGCAGCCCACGATGCGCTTGGCGAGGGTGCGGTCGTCGACCACCTCGTCAGCGCCGGTGGGGAACGGTTCGTAGTCCGCCATGGCTGCACCTCATCGTGCCGGGGTGGTGCGCACGCTCCGCACCACCGGTGGATCCCCTCTGCCTTTCGACGACCTTACGGGGAGGCCGGTGCCCGGGTCCGCGCGCGCCAGCGTCGTCCTGACGGTCCGTCAGATACGCTCGCTCGCCGTGCCCGCACCGTCGCTCGCATCGCTCGTCGCCCCCGCCACCACCGCCATCGTCACCTCGGAGGTGCAGAACGGGGTGGTCGGGCCGCAGTCCGCGCTCCCGGCCCTGGCCGAGGCGGCTGCGCCCGTCATCGCACGGCTGGGCGCGCTCCTGCCCGCCGCCCGGGCCGCCGGGGTCCGCGTCATCCACGCCACCGCCTCGCGCCGGGCCGACGCCGCCGGATCCAACGAGAACGCCCGCCTCTTCCTGGCGGTCCGCAAGTCTCCCGTGGCGCTCCTGCCCGGCTCCGAGGCATCCGAGGTGGTGCCGGAGCTGGGGCCCGAGCCCGAGGACCTGGTGCTCAACCGCCTCCACGGGCTCAACCCCATGGCCGGCACCGATCTGGACCCGATCCTGCGCAACCTGGGCGTCCGGACCCTGATCGTCACCGGGGTCTCGGTGAACGTGGCCGTCACCAACCTGGTGATGGACGCCGTCAACAAGGGGTACCAGGTGGTGCTCCCCCGAGACGGGGTCTGCGGCCTGCCCGCCGCGTACGCCGACGCCGTCATCGACAACACGCTCTCGCTCCTCGCCACGGTCACCACGGTCGACGACCTGGTGGCGGCGTGGGCGACCACCCCGGAGGATCCGTCGTGACCGACCAGCCCGCACCCGCCGACGTCGATCCCGACGGCGACGACCCCCGCGCCGACCTGCGCTGGGGCACCATCCCGGCTGCGCTCGAGGACGCCGTCTCCCGGGGCGGCTCGGACGAGGCGCTGGTCGACGGCGGTACCTCGTGGAGCTGGGAGCGGATCGGGCGCGAGGTCGACGCGGCCACGAAGGCGTTCATCGCCGCCGGGATCGAGATCGGCGACCGGGTGGCCATCTGGGCGCCCAACTGCGCCGAGTGGGTCGTCGCCCTCCTGGGCCTCCAGTCGGCCGGCGCCGTGCTGGTCCCGCTCAACACCCGCTTCAAGGGCGCCGAGGCCGCCGACATCATCGGCCGGAGCCGGGCCCGGATCCTGGTGACGGTCGACGGGTTCCTCGACAACCGCTACGTGGCCATGCTCGACGGCCACGATCTGCCCCACCTGGAGCGCATCGTCGTGCTGCGCACCGAGCCCGGCCAGGACCTGCCGGCCAACGCCGAGCGCTGGGAGGACTTCGTGTCCTCCGGTGAGGCCGACGCCGTCACCGACCTGTCGGTCACCGCCCGGCGGGCCCAGCTCGCACCGGACTCCGTGGCCGATCTGCTCTTCACCTCGGGCACCACCGGCAAGCCCAAGGGCGTCATCTGCACCCACGCCCAGACGCTGCGCACGGTCGCCACGTGGGCCAACGTCGTGGGGCTGGAGGAGACCGACCGGTACCTGGCGATCAACCCGTTCTTCCACTCGTTCGGGTACAAGGCCGGGATCATCTCCTGGCTGGTCACCGGCTGCGTGCTGGTGCCGATGCCGGTGTTCGACGTGCCCGAGGCGATGCGGCTCATCACGGAGCAGCGCATCTCGATGATCCCCGGCCCGCCCACGCTGTACCAGACCATCCTGAACCACCCCGACCGGGCCCAGCTGGACTCGTCGAGCCTCCGGCTGGCCGTCACCGGCGCCGCCGTGGTGCCCGTGAGCCTGGTGGAGCAGATGCACGACGACCTCGGGTTCGACACCGTCATCACCGCGTACGGCCTCACCGAGGGGTGCGGGTTCGCCACCATGTGCCGCCGCATGGACGACGCCACCACCATCGCCACCACCTCGGGGCGGGCCATGCCCGGCATCGAGGTCCTGGTGGTCGACGAGACGGGCGCCGCCCTCCCCGCAGGGGAGCCGGGGGAGGTGGTCGTGCGGGGCTACAACGTCATGCAGGGGTACTTCGAGAACCCCGAGGCCACCGCCGAGACCATCGACGCCGACGGCTGGCTCCACACCGGCGACGTGGGCGTCATGGACGAGCGGGGCTACCTGCGGATCACCGACCGCATGAAGGACCTGTTCATCGTCGGCGGGTTCAACGCCTACCCCGCCGAGATCGAGAACCTGCTGCTCGCCCATCCCGACATCGCCCAGGTGGCCGTCATCGGGGTGCCCGACGAGCGCATGGGCGAGGTGGCCGCCGCCTTCGTGGTGGCCACCACCGGCACCACCCCGGATCCGGCCGAGATCGTGGCCTGGGCCCGGGAGAACATGGCCAACTACAAGGCACCCCGTCAGGTCCACATCGTCGAGGCCCTGCCGTTCAACCCCGGCGGCAAGGTCATGAAGTTCGAGCTCCGCAACCGCCTCCAGGAGGCCTGATCGTGACCACCCTGCTCGCTGCTGCGACGCCTCCCGCGGATTACTGGGACCAGCTCAGCACCGTCACCCTCATCGTCCGGATCATCGTCGGCGCCACGTTCGCCGCCCACGGGTACAAGCACATCTTCCTGGGCGGCAAGCTCGCCGGCACCGCCCGGTGGTTCGACTCGCTCGGCATGAAGCCCAACGGCATGATCCACGCCGTGCTCGCCTCGGCCACCGAGCTCGTCTGCGGCATCCTGATCATCGTCGGGTTCCTCACCCCGCTGGCCGCCGCCGGGTACGTCGGCGTGCTGCTGGTGGCCGGGTGGACCAACCACCGCCCCCACGGCTACTGGAGCGACTCGGGCTGGGAGTACGTGTCGGTGCTCGCCACCTTCGCCGTGTTCATCGCTGGGGTCAGCCCGGGCAAGCACTCGCTGGACTGGGCGTTCGGCCTGGACTTCGCCTTCGAGCCGCTCACCGCGTTCGCCATCGCCGTGGTCCTCGGGCTCGTGTCCGGTATCGGCCTGCTGGTCGCCTGCTATCGCCCTCCGGCACCGACGGACGCCTAGCCTTCCCCGGGTGACCGCGGACCAGGTGAGCAAGACCGACGAGACCGACGAGCCGCGGGCGGCCGACGGGCGCGTGCCCGGGCGGCGAGGGCAGGCCACGCGCCAGCGGCTCCTCGACTGCGCCGCCGACATGCTGCGCACGACGTCGTACCGGGACCTGAAGGTGGTGGACATCGCCCGGGAGGCGGGCACGTCGCCCGCCACCTTCTACCAGTACTTTCCCGACGTGGAGTCGGCGATCCTGGTGCTGGCCGACGAGATGGTGGCCTCGGGCACCGAGCAGTTCGCCGACCTGGTCACCGCCAACTCGTGGCGCGGCAAGGCCGGCTACGAGGGGGCCGAGGCCCTCGCCGGCGCCATGCTCACGTTCTGGGCCCAGCACCAGCCGGTGCTCCGGGTCATCGACCTCGCCACCGACGAGGGCGACCCCCGCTTCGCCAACATCCGCATCCACCTCCTCAACGACCTGAACAACGCCCTGGCGGCGGCGGCCAAGGAGCACCAGAAGGCGGGCAAGGGCCAGCCGGGCATCGACTCCGAGGCCATCGCCGGCGTGCTGGTGGCCATGCTGGCCCACGTGTCCGCGCACCGCCTCGGCTTCGAGCTGTGGGGCGTTCGGGCCGACGACCTCCAGGCCACCATGGCCCGCATCGTCTTCTGGACCGTCACCGGCCAGAAGCCGCCGGTCTGACCGCGGGCACCGGAGGGCACGGGGGGTGCGATGAAGCTCGATGACGTCGATGGCGACGACTTCCAGATCGAGGACCGCCGCGGCCAGCGGTCCGCAGGTGGGGGCCTCGGTGGGCTCGGGTCCGTGCTGGGCGGCGGCGGCAAGGGCGCCAAGGTCGGCATCCCGGCGCTGATCGTGGTGATCATCGGGGTCGTCCTGTCCCAGGTGGTGGGCGGGGGCGGCAGCGGGTCGGGCGGGCTCGACGACATCCTCGGCCAGCTCGACGGCCAGACCTCCACCCAGCAGACGGCGCCCCGTAACACCGACGGCACCAAGGACCAGCAGTACGAGTTCGTCGGCGATGTGGGCACGCTGCTCGAGGACTACTGGTCCGCCGAGTTCGCCGCCTCGGACCAGCCGTTCTCCAAGGCGTCGCTGGTCATCTTCGACGCCCCCACCGACACGGGCGGCTGCGGCGTCGGCCAGCCCCAGGCCGGGCCGTTCTACTGCCCGCCGTCGAAGAAGATCTTCATCGACTTCGGCTTCTACCAGCAGCTCGAGCAGCAGCTGGGCTTCGACGGGGACTTCGCCATGGCCTACGTGCTGGCCCACGAGTACGGCCACCACATCCAGAACCTCCTGGGCGTCGACGACGAGGTCCGCCAGGCCCAGCAGGGTGCCTCGCAGGCCGAGGCCAACGCGCTCTCGGTGAAGATGGAGCTCCAGGCCGACTGCCTCGCCGGCGTCTGGGCGAAGTCGGCGTTCGAGGACCAGCGGCTCGAGGACGGCGACTTCGACGAGGCCATCGACGCCGCCCAGGCGGTCGGCGACGACGCCATCCAGGGCAGCAACTCCAACCAGGAGTCGTTCACCCACGGCTCATCCGCCCAGCGCAAGCAGTGGTTCACCACCGGCTTCGAGTCCGGCGACGCCAGCCGCTGCGACACCTTCGCCTGACCCGCCCCGCCCCCGCTCGTCCCCACCTCCCCAACCGAACCCCACCGAAGTTGGTGTGAAGATTGGGGTCCTGGCCCAATCTTCACACCAACTTCGGTGGGGTTGGGGTGGAGTTGGGGTGGGGTTGGGGTGGGTTCGGGGTGCTGGTGGGTGAAAACTGCAACGCGTTCTAAAAACGTGACGTAGTGTCCCGAGGCATGGGGACCGTGTTGCCGCCTGAGCGGCTCGCCATCGGCATGCAGCTGCCGATCCAGTCCAAGTCCACCAACTTCGTGGAGCCGTGGGAGGAGCACGCCGGCGCGACCGAGCTGGCCGCCGTCGCCCAGGCCGCGGACCGCGCCGGGTTCTTCTACGTGGGGGTGTGCGACCACATCGCCATCCCGTCGGAGAAGGCCGAGGTGATGAGCACCGAGTGGTGGGACACCGTCGCCACGCTCGGGTGGCTGGCCGGCATCACCACCGACGTGCGCCTCCTCAGCCACATCTACGTTCCCGCGTACCGGCACCCGCTCCAGGTGGCCAAGTCGTTCGCCACCATCGACGCCATCTCCGGCGGCCGGGTCATCATGGGCGTCGGCGCCGGCCACGTGGAGGCCGAGTTCGAGCTGCTCGGCCTGCCGTTCGCCGAGCGGGGCAAGCTGCTCGACGAGTCCATCGACGCCCTGCGGGCCGCGTTCGCCGAGGACTACCCGACGCTGCCGGGTCCCACCTGGCCGGCGGCGGACCTCGGCCAGCACCCGCGCCCCGTCCAGGAGGACGGCCCGCCCATCTGGGTCGGTGGCTCGTCGCCGGCGGCCCTCCGACGCGCTGCGCAGCGGGGCGACGGCTGGCTGCCCCAGGGCCCCGTCACGCCCGAGATCATCGACCAGATCAAGCGCCTGCGAGACGAGGCCGGACGCCACGACGCCTTCGACTTCGGCGCCCTGGTCGGCGGGGTCTACGTCGGCGACGCCGACTGGGACCTGGGCGGCCCGACGCTCACCGGTCCGCCGGAGAAGATCGTGCACGTCCTGCGGAAGTTCCAGGCCATGGGCGTCGGCCAGGCCCAGGTGCGCCTCCGCTCCCGCTCGCTCGACGAGCTCATCGACCAGATCGGCCGCTTCGGCGCCGACGTCATCCCCCACCTCGGCTGAACGCCACCCCCCCCCAACGGATCAGGAGAACTGCATGCTGCTCGAAGGCAAGGTCGCCATCGTCTCGGGGATCGGCCCCGGCATGGGCCGCGACATCTCGCTCGCCTTCGCCCGCGAAGGCGCCAGCGTGGCCCTCGGAGGGCGCACCCTCAGCCGGCTCGAGGCGGTGGCCGAGGAGGTCGAGGCCCTGGGCGTCCGGGCGTTCCCCGTCGTGTGCGACATCGCCGACGAGGCCGCCTGCACTGAAGCGGTGAACGCAGCGGCTGCGGAGCTGGGCCGGCTCGACATCGTGGTGAACAACGCGTACGACGGCGGCGACGCCAAGAGCTTCATGGACGCCGACTTCGACCGCTGGCGCCAGACCATCGAGGTCAACCTGTTCGGCTCCCTCGCCATGACCCGCGCCGCCGTGCCGCACCTCGAGGCCAGCGGCGACGGCCGGGTCATCATGATCAACACCATGTCTGTGCAGCGCATCCAGGAGAAGTGGGGTGCGTACGCGGCGTCGAAGGGCGCGCTGGCCACGGTCACCAAGACCCTCGCCCTGGAGCTGGGGCCTCGTGGCATCCGGGTCAACGGCATCCACCCCGGCTACATCTACGGCGATTCGGTCGAGTGGTACTTCAACCACCAGGCCGAGAAGCGCGGCATCACCTTCCAGGAGGTGTACGACGAGGTGGCGTCGGAGACCTGCCTCCGGTACCTCCCGCACAGCGAGGAGATCGCCGGCACCGCCGTGTACTTCGCCTCACCGCTGTCCAAGCCCGTCACCGGCCAGATGATCGGTGTGAACGCCGGCCACTGGTTCAACGGGTAGCGCACCGGCGTCGAACGGGTAGGGATCGCCCATGACCGCACCGCAGAACCCCGGATCCGTCCCCACCTCGTCCGACCAGGCGGTGATCGAGGTCAAGACCTCGTTCATCTTCCTGGCCTTCCTCCTCTACTTCTTCAAGCCCGTCGTGGCCCTGAACGGCGCCGAGCAGAAGCAGAACTGGGGGACCGTGTCCATCCCGGTGCCGCCCGGCCGCTACACGGTGGAGGCCTGGTGCAACTACTTCCTCGCGCCGCACATGGGTCGCAACGGGGTGGTGGTCGACGTCGCCCCCGACACCGTCACCCGCATCCACTGGAAGGCGCCGTGGCTGATCTTCCTGCAGGGGAGCATCGGGGTCACCGGCGTCGGACCGGTGGGCGCCGCCCCCGCTCCCGGTGCCGTCCCCCCGATGATGGCCGGCACCATGCTGGGCTCGCCCGGTGCCCCCACCGCGCCGGGCACGCCCGGCGCCCCGGTGTCGCCCGGTCGCCCCGCCACCGTCGGCGGCTGGCTGCCCGACCCGTCCGGGCGCCACGAGGTCCGGTACCACGACGGCCAGAACTGGACCGAGCACGTCAGCAACGCCGGCGTCACCGGCACCGACCCGATTGGACCCTCCACATGAAGCTGTTCGCCTTCGTGAAGCGCAAGGAGGGGATGTCCCGCGAGGACTTCCTCACCTACTGGCACACCCAGCACGGCCCGATGATCCGGGACACGCCGGAGCTCGGCGGCCAGACGCTCAGCTACGTGCAGTACCCGGCCGCCCCGCAGGACCAGTCGGGCTGGGACGGGGTGGCCGTCCAGGAGTTCGCCACCTGGGACGACTTCCTCGCCATGCTCTCGGGCCCGGCGGGCGACATGATGCGCGAGGACGAGGCCAACTTCTTGGACCCATCGTCGATCAAGGTGGTCTTCACCGAGGGCCAGGTCGTCATGATCGACCCAGCGAACCCGCCGGCGGCCCAGCCGTGAGCGCGCGGTTCGAGGGGCGGCAGGCGCTGGTCACCGGAGGCGGCTCCGGCATCGGCGAGGCCGTCTGCCGGCTGTTCGCCGCCGAAGGCGCCCAGGTCACCGTGCTGGACCGCGACGGCGGTGCCGCCGAGCGGGTGGCGGCCGACATCGGCGGCCGGGCCGTGGCCTGCGACGTGCGCGACGCCGACGGGGTCAACACCGCCGTGCTCGACGCTGCGTCGGCCATGGGCGGGCTCACCGACCTGGTCAACAACGCCGGGCTCGGCACCGCCAAGCCGCTGCTCAGCTACACCGACAAGGAGTGGGCGCTGCTCATCGGCGTCAACCTCACCGGCACCTTCCACGGCATCCGGGCCGCCGGCCCGATCATGCTGGAGGCCGGGAAGGGCTCCATCGTGAACAACGCCTCGCTCACCGGCGTGCGGCCCACCCGCGGCGAGGGCCCGTACTCCGCCGCCAAGGCCGGGGTGCTCAACCTCACGCAGTCCGCAGCGCTGGAGCTGGCGCCGGCGGTACGGGTCAACGCCGTGGCCCCCGGCATGATCCACACGCCGCTCACCGAGATCGTGGTGCAGAACGACGAGTGGCGTACGGCCGCCGAGTCCGGCACGCCGGCCGGCCGGGTCGGCGGTGCGGAGGAGGTGGCCGAGGTCATCGCCTTCCTCTCCAGCGATGCCGCGTCGTACGTGACCGGCCAGACCATCGTGGTCGACGGCGGCTCGGTGCTGCCGAGCCTCCAGTCCGACGCCCTGCTCCGCGCCATCTCCGCCTCCGGCTTCGGCCTCGGCTGATCGGCACCGGGCCGTGCTGAGCGACGGGGACCACATCCGCAACCTGATCGGCCGCTACTGCGACCTGATGGACGCCGGCGACTTCGAGGGCATCGGCGCCCTGTTCGTCGAGGCGACCCTCGCGGCCGGCGAGGGCGAGCCGTTCGCAGAGGGCCCGGACCAGATCGCCGCGTTCTTCGCCGGCGGCACCCAGCTGCACGACGGCCCGCTCGGCGACCGCACCCTGGGCACGAAGCACCTGGTCACCAACATCGTCCTCGACGAGCCCGACGCCGACGGGGTGGTCACGGCCCGGTCGTCGTACCTGGTGCTCCAGGCCGTCGACGGACTCCCGCTGCAACCGATCATCACGGGCCGGTACCGGGACCGCTTCGCCCGGGGCGCCGGCGGGTGGTACTTCGTCGAGCGGCGCTTCTTCGTGGACCTGGTCGGGGACCTGTCGCACCACCTGGCGGATCCGGGCATCGCCGAACCGGGGGCCACCTCGTGAGCGGGCCCGACGAGGCGCTCCGGGCCACCCTGTTCGGGATGGTCCCGCTGGATGCCTGGCCCGTCGGCGAGGAACCGATCGGCGACCCGTGGGACGGGTTCGTCCGGGCCCGCAACCACCTGGCAGCGGGCGACCAGGACCTCGCCATCCGGGAGTGGTCGCAGATCGCCCTGGCGACGGACCTCTCCGGCGGTGAGCCCCGCCACACCCTCCAGGCGTGGCACTTCCTGCGCTCGGTCAACGTGCACCCGGGCGACTCGATCGCCGGCGAGGTGCTGGGCGTTGTGGTCGAGGTCACCGTCGAGTCGGCGCACGACGTGCTGGCCGCGTACGCCGACGGCTCGGTCCGCTACCTCAACCACGCCGGCGGGGCCACCATCCTCGACCAGGTGCCGCCCGACGTGGCGGCGAAGGCATCGGCCCTGCTCGCCGCCGGGCAGGTCCTCGCCGACCAGATCGGCCCCTGGACCGAGCCCCAGCTGCCCGACCTGCCCGTCGGGTCCATGCGGCTCACCATGCTCACCCGCGGCGACCCCCACTTCAGTCAGGGCGCCGACGCCGTCCTCGGCGACGACCCGATGGCCTGCCCCGTACTGGCCGCCGCCACCGAGATCCTCGTCGCCGTCGT
>CALANQ010000073.1 GCA_937926025.1 uncultured Acidimicrobiales bacterium | reverse complement strand
GACCAGCCTTTGTGGTCCGTGAACAGCGAACCGGTCGCGCAGGCGTCGAGGATCACCACCCGGGGATCGGTGCCTGCCGGGAGCAGATCGCCGAGCTGGCCAACGCTCAGGGTCGGGCTGGGGCCGGTCGAGCCGTGCAGGAGCAGCACGCGCTCGCCCTTCTGCTCCACGGCGTGGCCGTTGAAGCAGAAGATGTGCGCGCCGGCGAGCTGCTCGGGAAGGTCGGCGGGCTCGACGTCCTGCTTCAGCCGGAAGTCGATGGTCGGCGCCAGCTGACGCAGCTCGTCGACCAGGTTCTTGGTGGGCGGCAGCCGCTGCTTCCCGTTGTCGAGGACCCGGGTTCCGGCTGAGATGCTGACAACGATCCGGTCGACCCGTGGGCGGGGTGGTTGCGCCTTCTGCGGGGTGTGCGACCGGCGGATCACCGAGATGCCGGGGTACCCGGCCAGGGTGCCCGTCTCCGTCTCGTCGTGGATCGCCTGGGCTGCTTCCCACGGCAGCACCATCAGCGACGGGTCGTCCGACTCGATCCAGACGCGCAAGCGCTTGGAGCTGTTGGCGAGCTGGATGCGACGCAGCTCCTCTGCGATCGGTCCGGGCAGCAGGCAGCGGCCGAGCTCCTCGGACAGATCGCTCGGCGAAGCGTCGCCCCCGGTCCGCCAGTCGGCGGCGAGGGCCTTGGCCGAGCGGATGTCCTTCCCGCCGACGGCCTCCGGTCCGACGGGGCGCGCCCCTTCGGAGCGGAGGGTGACCTCGATTCCGTGGCCCGGCATGGGGGTGAGCACCAAGGTCACGTCGAAGATGTCTGCTGGTCCCGCTGTCACCCTCGGAGTCCCTCCCTCAACGCCCGACGGCGCCTCAACGTAGTCGCTCGGCCGTCACGCCGATCCCGGCGCAACAGCCCAACCGCCCGGCCTCAGTAGTTGCGCGGGCGCTTCTTGGTGTCGTGGTCAGCGGCCTTGCGGAAGCGCTTCGACGGCACCTGCTTCTGCTCCTTGCGCTGGTTCGCGTTCTTGGGGATGACCTTGCCCTTGCGGTTCAGTCGAGTCTGTGCCATTCGTTCCTCTCCGGTCCGCACGGTGCGGAGCACGCCAGGGGAGCGGGTGGGCGCAGCGACGCCTGACAGGTGGCCCGGTGCGGTGGGACTACGGAAGCACGAGATCCAGCGCCGCCGCTTCAGCCGGATGGGTTGCGAACAGGGCCAGCGTCAACGTGTCGTGGCTGGCGAGCGGGAGGTCATCGGTGCCGGTGGCCCGGTAGCGGTTGCGCTCGAGGCGAGCCGCCAGCTCGATGTCGCCGAGCGACCAGGCCAGATCTCGGGCGCCCGCGAGCTGGGCTGGTGCGGCCGTGCCGGTCTCCCCGGACGGATCGGATGGCTCGGGCTGGTCGGCGGCGATCGACACCAAGTCTTCGAGGTCCATCGCCGTGACCAACGCCGCCGCGGTCAGCTCGGTGACGAAGGGCGGCAGGTGCCGGAGCCGGCCGACGCCCCGGGCCCGGTCCCCCCGGCCGACGTCCTTCCAGCCCCCATCCGAGCGCTTGGCGTTGTCGGTCAGCAGGCGTGGCAGCGGGGCTCCGCCGGCGAGCATCCCACCCAGGTCGGTGGTGGGAGGCGGAGACATGGTTCGGAGGTGGTCGACGATGCGGCGGGCGGCCATGGTCGCCTGACGCTCGCCGTAGGAGGCCTCCTCCAGGGGCTCGAGGGGGAGGCCGCGCCCGACGACGACGAACAGGTCTGCGGCGAGCGTTCCGGGCGGCACGAGGAGCGACGCGACCAGCTCGCCGGCCTGGGTCGGCCGGAACGATGCGCCCGTGGCCAGCAGGCCTTCGGGGGAGGACACCCGCACGTCCAACCGACGCAGCGCGTGGGGCAGGACGCTGGTGCGCTGGCGGGGTGTGAGGGTGACCACGACCTCGCCGTCGTCGAGCGCGGCCGACGCCGTCTGGATGGGCGAGGCGGCGGTGTGGTCGACGACCACGGTGATGGGACGCTCGGTCACCTGGCCACCGTGGTGGACGCGCTCGCGCTCGGCCCGTGTCGCAGCCGACGGAGCCGAGGGCTCGAACTCGGGGATCGCAGCGTCGACGATCCGCTGGGCTTCGGCCGAGATGGCGTCGGCATTGTGGAGACCGAGGGCGTCGGACAACGGTCCCATGCCGTGCCCCTCGCGCCCGGCGGTGACGGCGAGGAGGTGCCCGAGCGGGGCGACATCGCTGAGCACCCTGGGGAGCAACGACACCGGGAGGCTCGAGACGCCGGGCGTGGCCGCCTCGATCAGGGCACGTCGGTAGTCGGCGGTGGCAGGTCCGGCGTCGAGCTGGGCGAGCAGTTCCGCCACTTCGAGTGCCCACAGGCCGGACATGGGCTGCATTCGGTCGCGCAGCATCGTGTGCGCCAGCGCGATGCGGCCCGCGGCCGTCCAGGAGGGATCGCGGGTGATCGCCTGCTCGAACGTGGTTTCGGTGGTCGCCTCGAGCGTCGCCCGAACCTCGGGCCCGAGCAGCCGTTCGACCACGGCGAGGTCATCGGCACGGAACGATCCGGCGGCCAGGCGCTCCGCGTTGGAGCCCAGCGTGCGGACCACCCCGAAGGGGACGTCGATCTGCAGGAGCCGGCCGGGATCGGCGTAGTCGGACCAGATCGTGATGCCGGTGGACGGAAGGGTGAAGGACGCAGCCTCGGCCGGCCCGGAGCCCTCGGTGCCGTCACCGATCGCCAGCACCCAGTGCTGGGCCCACGATCGCCCGATTGCGGTCGGACGGGGCCGAGCGTCGAGTCGCCCTTGGAGGAACGGTCGTGCGGTCATGGCTGGCTGCCTTCTTCTTCGATGTGACGCAGTCGCTCTTCGAGCGCAAGCAGGTCCTGGGCCTGCTCGCCGTGGGGATGTTCGGTGTGGGCGATGGCTGCTGCTTGCTGGAAGGCCGAATCGTGCTTGTTGCCGGGAGCATGGAGCGCTTGGCGTGCCTTGTGTGCGATCGCGGCCAGTGCGGCCTTCGACGTCTGGTCGGCCAGCCAGTCGAGGAGCTGGTCCACCCAGTCGAGGTTGGCTGCATATCGCTCCTCGCTGATCTCGGTCGTGGCGG
>CALANQ010000072.1 GCA_937926025.1 uncultured Acidimicrobiales bacterium | reverse complement strand
GATCTGCAACGACCCGTACGAGGCCGCCAGCGGCGCCGACGTGCTGGCCGTGCTCACCGAGTGGCCCGAGTTCAAGGACGTGAGCTTCGAGAAGGTGGCCGAGGTCATCGGCTCCAAGAACGTGGTCGACGCCCGCAACCTGCTCGACCGGGAGGCCATCAAGGCGCTCGGGTTCGCCTACGACGGCATCAGACGCAGCTGACGTGGCCCGGGTCGTCGTCACCGGCGGAGCGGGGTTCCTGGGCTCGCACCTCTGCCACCGCCTGCTCGAGCGCGGGGACGAGGTCGTCTGCCTCGACAACCTGATCACCGGCTCGATCACCAACATCGAGGACCTGTTCGGGAACCCGCGCTTCTCGTACGTGGAGCTGGACGTGTCCACGTTCATCCACGTCCCCGGCGACGTCGACGCCGTGCTGCACTTCGCCAGCCCGGCGTCGCCCATCGACTTCGAGCGCATCCCGATCCAGATCCTGAAGGTCGGCAGCCTCGGCACCCACAACGCGCTCGGCCTCGCCAAGGCCAAGGGTGCGAAGTTCTTCCTGGCCTCCACCAGCGAGGTCTACGGCGACCCGCTGGTGCACCCGCAGTCCGAGACCTACTGGGGCAACGTGAACCCCATCGGGCCCCGTGGCGTGTACGACGAGGCCAAGCGCTTCGCCGAGGCGATGACCATGGCGTACCACCGCCACCACGGGCTCGACGTGCGCATCGTCCGCATCTTCAACACGTACGGCCCGCAGATGCGGCCCGATGACGGGCGGGCGGTCAGCAACTTCATCGTCCAGGCGCTCCAGGGCCAGGACATCACGGTCTTCGGCGACGGCAACCAGACCCGCAGCTTCACCTACGTCGACGACGAGGTGCTCGGGTTCCTGGCCCTGCTGGACTCCGACGTGGTCGGCCCGGTCAACATCGGCAACCCCAACGAGTTCACCATCCTCCAGCTGGCCGAGATCGTCATCGACATCACCGGCTCCAGCTCCAAGATCATCCACGAACCGCTCCCGGTCGACGACCCGATGCAGCGCAAGCCCGACATCACCAAGGCCACCGAGCTCCTCGGCTGGAAGCCCGAGATCGAGCTGCGCGAGGGCATCACCAAGGCAGCGGCCTACTTCGAACGGGTCCTCCGCTCCGGCGACTGAGCGTCGGGAGGGCACCGTGCTCTCCGCACCGCGCCGACGCAACCACCGAGCGTGTCCTGGCGGGGGTCGTCCACGACCTCGATGGCGGCATCTGGGTCCACCTCAGGGCCCTCAAGTGTCTGACGTCATGTTGTTTCGTGATGTTCCAGTGTCAGACCCCCTGCGTACGGTCGGGCTATGGACTTCGAGGTGGTCGGTGACGCGGAGGTGGCGGTGGCGCTCGCTCGCGCCGACGCTGCGCTCGATGACCTGATCGCCGCCGTCGCCGACTGGGATCCGGCGTCCGGCGACGAGGCCATGGCGTGGGTGCGGGCCGCGGAGCGGTTGGGGCGGCGGGGGCATGCGCTGGCGTTGGCGGTGCAGGACCGGGTCGACCGGTCCGGCGTCCACAAGGGTGACGGGCATGCGTCGGCGAGAGTGATGGTCCGCCATGGGGCGAACCTGTCCAAGGCGGAGGCGTTGCGGCGTCAGCGGGCGGTGCGGATGGGCCGGGATCTGCCCGCCGTGGCTGCTGCTCATGCGGAGGGTCGGCTGGGGGTGCCGCAGGTCGAGCGGATCGCCCGGGTGCATGCGAACAGCCGGGTGGCTGATGACCTGGCGCTGGTGGACGCGGAGGTGGCCCGGGCCGCGGTCGTGCTGCCGTTCGACGAGTTCGACGCCGCGCTCGCGGACTGGGAGCGCTTGACGGATGAGGACGGCGCGGGGGACCGGGCGGCAAGGGCTGCAGCGACCCGGGATCACCGGATGCACCGGGGGTTCGACGGGTCGTGGCGCACCGAGGGGTCGAGCCCGGGGGTGGCCGGGCAGGCGGTCTACGACGTGTGGCAGCGGCAGGTGCAGCGGGAGTGGGAGCGCGACTGGGCCGAGGCGCGGGCTCGGCTCGGCGACGCGGCCACCGCGGCGGACCTGATCCGCACGGATGCACAGCGGCGCCACGATGCCCACGAGGTGTGCATGCTGCGCGGTGACCTGGTCGTTGACGACCGGAACCCGGTGCCGGTCTCGGCGCGGACGGTGACCGACCTGGTCGTCGATCAGGTGACGTTCGAGCGGGCCGTGGCCCGGCTCTTCGGTCGTGACCCGGGTCCGGATCCGCGTCTGGTCACCTGGTGGGACGACATCCTCGACGCGCTCGGCCCGCAACCAGATCCCAGCCAGACCGCAGCCGACGACCCCGCCGGTCCCGCACCAGACGGCGGTCTGTCGGCGGTCGGTCGGCTGGTGGGCTTCCGGTGCGGGACCGTCGACGGTGACCCGCTGGATCCGACCGAGGTGGCGGTGGCGACCCTCATCGGGCAGGTGCGCCGGGTCGTGAGCGGCGCCGATGGCGTCGTGCTGGACATGGGGCGGGCAGTGCGGTGCTTCACCGGAGCCCGGCAGCTGGCGGTGCGGCTCTCGCACCGGTCCTGCGTGTGGACCGGGTGCGATGTGCCGTCGAGCGAGTGCCAGTGCGATCACCTGGCGTCGTTCAACGGACCCACGCAAGGGAGAACGCACCCCGGGAACGGGGCACCCGCGTGCGGGCGGCACAACCGGATGAAGGAACAGGGCTACGACGTGGTCCGCGACGCCCGCGGTCGCTGGCACGTGTTCCGACCCGACGGCACCGAGATCACCTGAGCCGATCGGCGCGACCCGAGGGAGGGTGCGCTCAGCCGGCGTCGGGGCAGGTGTCCTGGGTGGTGTCGTTGCCGGCGAACAGCTGCTGCATCCACTCCATGGCCTGCTCGTAGGCGGGGACCGCCGCCTTGGTGTGGTTGCCCTCGGGGAGGTCGACGCGCTGGACCACCTGCCCGTTGGCGCACATGCGGGCCTCGACCTGATCGATGAAGAACGTGGGGACCGTCTGGTCCTCGTTCGAGTGGATCAGCAGGATCGGCGCGTCGTTGGTCTTCTCGGTCCCGGCGTCCTGCGCGGCGGCGAGCTCCGACCAGGGCGGCGACTGGCCGCCATCGGGGACGAACAGATCGCCCTGGGCGGCGCCGGCGGCGTCGAACACGTCGCCCACGCAGCCCTCGTCCACGGACTTCAGGACCTCCTGGCCCTCCGGGGTGAGGATGGCATCGAGGTCGGCCTCGGGGTACGAGGCGTTGATGCCGGCGATCACCATGAACGCGAAGCCCTTGACCCGGTCGGCAGCGGCGAGGATCACGCCGATCTCGCTGGCGGGGGCGCCGGAGAACGTACCCACCACCTCCAGGTCGGGGGCCCACTCGGCCGCCACCTGGTTGGTCCAGAGGGCGCCGTGGCCGCCCTGGGAGTAGCCGACGATGCCCAGCTCGGTGCCGGGGTCGGCGTCGGGCAGCTGACCGGCGGCGAGGATGGCGTCGATGCTGCTGCGGCCCTCGCTCTCGCCCACCAGGTAGGGGTGGCGCCCGGGGGTGCCGAGGCCCTCGTAATCGGTGGCGGCCACCAGGAACTCCTCGGACACGGCGTTCTCCACCAGGCCCATCTCGGCGTTCTGCCCGGTGACCGAGGGAGAGCACTGGTCGGCGATGCCGGTGGTGCCGTGGGAGATGGTGATCATCGGGCGGCCGTCGTCGGGGGCGGCGGCGGTGGGCACGGTGGCCATGCCGGTGACGGCGATGGGGTCGCCGGCCACGGACTCCGAGAGGTACATGATCCGGTAGGTGGTGGCCCCGTCGAACGTGTAGTCGTCCATCACCTGGGAGCGGATGAGCGTGCCGTGCGGACCCTCGGGCAGGGGCTGGGGCACCTCGTAGAAGCCCTTCTCGTCGCCCTCGTACACCTCGGCGGCCGGGGCGGTGGCCGTGGTGGTGGAGGACGCCGTGTCGCCGCCGGAGGGGGCGGCGGAGCCGGCGTCGGACGATCCGCTGCACGAGGCGAGGGTGAGGACCAGGCAGGCGGCGGCGACGGTCGTGGCCGCGAGGCGGGTGGCGCGCATGAAGTTGCACGCTAGCTGCAACAACTCGGGCGGGTGGATCGGGCGCGTCGGACGGGCCGCGTGCGGCCCGACCTGCGCCGCAGCGGCCAGAATCGGAGGCGTGGAAGGCAGGCGCCGGGTCGCGGTCACCGTCGAGCAGTGCTGGCACCGCGTGCCGGGCGGCACGGCCACGTCCACGCTCGGCACGCTGCGCGCCCTGCACCAGCGCGGTGACCTGGACCTGGTCGGCGTGGCCGCCCGCCATGCCGAACCGCCGCCGGCGGCGTTCGCGCTGCCCATCCCCGTGGCCCACCTGCCGCTGCCGCGCCCCGTGCTGTACGAGACCTGGCACGGGCTGCGCTGGCCCGGCATCGAGCGGGCCACCGGGCCCGTCGACGTGGTCCACGCCACCGCGGTGGCGGTGCCTCCCACCCGGGCCCCGTTGGTCATGACCATCCACGACCTGGCGTTCTTCGCCGACCCCCCCCAGCCCACCCGCCACGGGCTGCGGTTCTTCACCCGGGGCACGGAGCTGGCCCGCAAGCACGCCGACCTGGTGCTGGTGCCGTCGGAGGCCACTGCCGCGGAGTGCCGGGAGCACGGGTTCGACGCCGATCGCATCCGCCTCGTGCCGTGGGGGGTCGATGCCACGCCGGTCGCTGAGGAGGACACCGACGAGGCCCGGCGCCGCCACGGGCTGGTCCGCCCCTACGTGCTCTTCGTGGGCACGATGGAACCCCGCAAGAACCTGCGTGGTCTGATCGAGGCCATGGTGCTGCTCGCCGGACGGGAGATCGACCTGGTCCTCGTGGGCCCGGAGGGCTGGAACGAGGACGTCGCCGCACTCCTCGGCCGCCTCGACGGCACCGGCATCGGGGTCCACGCCCTCGGCTTCCTGCCGCCCGACGAGCTGCCCGCCCTGTTCGCCGGCTGCGCTGCCTTCTGCTTCCCCAGCCTCCGCGAGGGGTTCGGCATGCCGGTCCTGGAGGCGGTGGCGCACGGCGCGCCGGTGGTCACGTCGTCGGGCACCGCCACCGCCGAGGTCGCCGGCGACGACGCCCTCCTGGTGGACCCCCACGACCACGAGGGCATCGCCAAGGCCCTGGCCCGCATCCTCGACGACCCCGCGCTCGCCGAGGACCTCCGCTCCCGCGGCCGGGCCCGGGCCGCCACCTACACGTGGGCCCGAACCGCCGATCTCACCGCGTCCGCCTACGCCGAGGTCGTGGCGTGAGCCCCGCTCCGGCCGACCCGCAGCGCCCGGGTCGTCCGCTGCGGGTCGGCGTGAACCTGCTCTGGCTGGTGCCCGGGGGCGTCGGTGGCAGCGAGGAGTACACCACCCGGCTCCTGCGCGCCCTGGCCGACCACCATGCCGAGGACCTCCACCTCACGCTGTTCGCCCGCCGCTCCTTCGCCGACGCCCACCCGGACCTGGTGGCCACCTATCCCACGGTCACGCCCCGCCACGACGGACGACGCAAGGCCGAGCGGGTCGCGGTGGAGTCGACGTGGCTCGCCCGCGAGGCGGCCCGCCGCAACATCGACCTGCTGCACCACGCCGGTGGCGTGATCCCGCCCGGCCCCGCCATCGGCCGCCTGCCCGCCGCGCTCACCATCCACGACCTGCAGCCGCTGCTGATGCCGGAGAACTTCGCCACCGTGAAGCGTCGGTGGCTCCACACCATGCTGCCCCGCTCGGCGCGGCGCGCCGCGGTGGTGTTCACCCCGAGCGACCCGGCGTCGGCCTCGGTGGTCGATCACCTCGGAGTCCCCCCGGAGCGGGTGCGCACCGTGCCCCACGGCATCGAGCCGCCCGAGCCGCTCCCTCCCGAGGCCCTCGACGCGGTCCGCCAGCGGTACCGGCTCGCTGACCAGGTCGTGCTGTACCCGGCCATCACCTACCCCCACAAGGACCACATCACGCTGGTGCAGGCGTTCGGCCGGCTGGCCCGCTCCCGCCCGGATCTCACCCTCGTGCTGTCAGGCGGTGCCGGGCCGAGCGAGGCCGATGTGACGGCCGCCATCCGGGCGTCGGGGGCCGGGGACCAGATCCGGCGCACCGGCCGGATCCCGTGGTTCGACCTTGCCGCGCTCTACGCCTGCGCCACCGCCGTGGCCGTGCCCAGCCGGTTCGAGGGCTTCGGCGCCCCCGCGCTCGAGGCCATGGCCACCGGCGTCCCGGTCGTGGTCGCCGACGCCACCGCCCTGCCCTGGGTGGTGGGCGACGCCGGGCTCACCTTCCGGCCCGGCGACGTCGGCCAGCTCGCCGGCGAGCTCGCCCGCGTGCTGGACCAGCCCGCGGTGCACGACACGCTGGCGGCCGCCGGCCGGGTGCAGGCGGCCCGGTTCTCCTGGGAGCGGGCCGCCACCGAGCTGGCGGCCGGCTACCGCGCCGCCGCTGCGGTGGGGGAGACTCGTCGGGCATGAACATCCTGGTCCTGTGCCCTCACTTCGCCCCCGACGTCGCCCCCACGGGCGAGGTGATGACGCAGATCGCCGCCGGCCTGGCCGACCGCGGCAACCGGCTGCACATCGTGACGTCGCTGCCGTGGTACCAGCACCACGCCCTCGAGCCGGGCTGGGACGGGCGCATCGTGCGCCACGAGGACACCTCGTGGGGACGCATCACCCGGGTGCACCCGTTCCCCACCGACAAGCGGAACATCCCGGCCCGGGCGCTGGCGTTCGCCGGGTTCACCGCGCTGAGCGGCCTCGCCGGCCTGGTCACCCGCTCGAAGCCCGACGTGGTGCTGGCGATGTCGCCCCCGCTCACGCTCGGCGCCGCCGGCTGGGCCATCGCCCGCGCCCACCGGATCCCGTTCGTGTTCAACATCCAGGACGTGTTCCCGGACGTGGCCGTCGAGCTGGGTGCCATCACCGATCCCCGCGTCATCAAGGTGGCCAGCTGGCTCGAGCGGGAGACGTACCTGCGGGCCGACGCGGTCACCGTCCTGTCCGACGACCTCAAGGCCAACGTGGCGGCCAAGATCGCCGGCCGTCGGGGGGCCGCCGGCCGGGCCGAGAAGGTCCGGGTGATCCCGAACTTCATCGACACGGACTTCATCCGGCCCGCGGAGCGGGAGAACGCCTACCGGCGGGAGTACGGCCTCGAGGGCAAGACCGTGGTGATGTACGCCGGCAACGTCGGCTGGTCCCAGTCCCTCGACCTGGTGCTGGCCGCCGCGGCCCACCTGGCCGATGACCCCAGCGTGGTGTTCGTCATCAACGGCGGCGGCGTGGCGCGCGAGGGCCTGATGGCCCAGGCCGCCGGGCTGGCCAACGTGCGGTTCGTCGACATGCAGCCCAAGGCCCGGCTGCCCGAGGTGGCCGCCGCCGCCGACATCCACGTGGTGCCGCTGCGAGCCGGCCTGGCCCGCTCCAGCGTGCCCTCGAAGCTGTACACGATCCTGGCCTCCGGCCGGCCCGTGGTGGCCTCGGTCGATGCCGGCACCGAGGTCGCCCGGACGGTGGTGGAGGCCGGTGCCGGCCTGGCCGTCCCGCCCGACGACGCCGAGGCTTTCACCAAGGCCATCGTCCGCCTGGTGGAGGCCCCCGGGGAGGCCGCGGCCATGGGCGCGTCGGGTCGCCGCTTCGTCGAGCGCTGGGCGTCGCCCGCCGGGGTCGCTGCCGCCTACGACGACCTGTTCACCGAGCTGAGCGGGCGCTGACCGAATCCTTTCGGGGGTCCCACGCCCACTAGCGTGGCCGCTCATGGCATCGTCTTCTTCGGCCAAGAAGGTCGCGCGCGTCGCGGCCAAGAGCGGTTCCGGCAAGCCGGCCGGCGCCGCCTCTGGCTCCAGTCGGAACTGGATGTTCGGCGTCGGCATCGTCGTCATCATCGCCCTCGGGATCGGCATCGTCGCCATGGCCCGCAGCGAGAACGGCGGCTACGGCGACAACTCCACCCCGCCCAAGGCCAACCTGCAGAACGGCGATCCGTTCGACCACTGGCACGCCGCCTTCGCCATCGAGGTGTGCGGCACGGAGCTCGACCCGCTCCAGGACGGCCCCACCGACGTGCAGGGCATCCACACCCACGGCGACGGGCTGGTCCACATCCACCCGTTCACCCGGGCCGCCGCCGGCAACCGGGCCACCCTGGCCAAGTACTTCAAGCAGGTCGGGCTCACCGTCACCAACTCGGGCTTCGAGCTGCCCGAGGGAATGACCATGGAGGACGGCGCCACCACCGTGAAGGTGGGTGAGACCACCTGCGCCGGCAAGCCCGGTGAGCTGGTGCTGGCCCACTGGAAGGACGCGGCCAACGCCGCGGGCACCAAGCCCGACAAGATCTACAAGAAGGACTTCGGGAGCGTGCGCTTCACCGAGGACCTGGGCGCCTACACCCTGGCGTTCGTGCCCAAGGGCTCCACCGACATCCAGCCGCCGTCGTCGGCGGCGGAGATCGAGTCCCTCGGCGCCGCCGACTCGGGCACCACGCCGAGCGACAGCGGCAGCGGCGGCAGCGGCAGCAGCGGCAGCTCCACGGCCACCGTCCCCGACACCACCACCAGCCAGGACAGCGGCGGATGAGGGCGGTCGTCCTGGTCGGCGGGTTCGGCACCCGGCTGCGGCCCCTGACGCTCACCCGGCCCAAGCAGATGCTGCCGATCCTGCACCGGCCCATGATCGAGCACGTGCTCGAGCACCTGGCCGACCACGGCGTCACCGAGGCCGTGCTGTCCATGGGCTACAAGCCCGACGCGTTCGCCGACGCCTACCCCGACGGCCGGTGCGCCGGCATCGCCCTCCACTACGCCATCGAGCCCGAGCCGCTCGACACCGCCGGGGCCATCCGCTTCGCGGCGCTCGACGCCGGCATCGACGAGCGGTTCGTCGTGGTGAACGGCGATGTCCTCACGGATCTCGACATCGGCAAGCTGGTCGCCTTCCACGATGAGCACGGCGGCGAGGGCACCATCGCCCTCCACCAGGTCGAGGATCCGTCCGCGTTCGGCGTGGTCCCCACCGATCCCGACGGGCGCGTCCAGGCGTTCGTGGAGAAGCCCGCCCGGGAAGAGGCCCCCACGGACCTCATCAACGCCGGCACCTACGTCCTGGAGGCGTCGGTCCTGGGCCGCATCGCCGACGGGCGCAAGGTGTCCATCGAGCGTGAGGTCTTCCCGGCCATGGTGGCCGACCGGTCGCTCTTCGCCATGTCCGGCGACACCTACTGGATCGACACCGGCACCCCGGTGAAGTACCTCCAGAGCCAGCTCGACCTCCTCGACGGCGTCCGCGGCGAGCCCGCCGTCGGCGTGCACCCCGGGGCCAAGGTGGCCGACGACGCCAAGGTTGTCCGGTCGGTCGTGGGCGAAGGTGCGGTGATCGAGTCCGGCGCCGTGGTGCACGACGCCGTGCTGCTGCCGGGTGCCCACGTGGGCGAGGCGGCCGTCGTGGAGCGGGCCGTGGTGGGCCAGGACGCCGAGGTCGGCGCCGGGGCCCGCATCGACGACCTGGCGGTGCTCGGCGACCGCGCCGTCGTCGGAGCCGGGCTGCGCGTCTCGGGCGGAACCGTCGGAGTCGGCGAGCGGCTCGAAACCGGATCCTGAACCAGGGGGAACAGCAATGCGCGCACTCGTCACCGGCGGAGCCGGTTTCATCGGCTCGACCCTGGTCGACCGCCTCCTGGCCGAGGGCCACGAGGTCGATGTGGTCGACGACCTCTCCAGCGGGTCCATGGCCAACCTGGCCGACGCCCGCGGCAACGGCGACCACAAGTTCCAGTTCCACCGCATGGACATCCGCGATGCCTCGCTGGTGGAGCTGATCGAGCGCCGCAAGCCCGAGGTGATCTTCCACCTCGCCGCCCAGATCGACGTCCGGGTGTCGGTGGCCGATCCGGTGCACGACGCCATGATCAACGTCATCGGCTCGCTCCACGTGCTGGAGGGTGCCCGCAAGGCCGGCACCCGCAAGGTGGTCTTCGCCTCCAGCGGCGGCACCATCTACGGCGCCGTCGACGACGACCGCCTCCCCGCGGATGAGTCGCTCCCGCAGCGCCCGGTGTCGCCCTACGGCATCACCAAGAAGGTCGTCGGCGACTACCTGTTCGCCTACCGGGAGCTCCACCAGCTGGAGTACACCGCCCTGGCCCTCGCCAACGTGTACGGGCCCCGCCAGGACCCGCACGGCGAGGCGGACGAGCCGTGCACCATCTTCGGTGACGGCGAGCAGACCCGGGACTACGTGTTCGTCGACGACGTCGTCGATGCGTTCGTCCGGGCCGCCGACAAGGGCGACGGGCTCATCATCAACATCGGCACCGCCACCGAGACGTCGGTCAACGACCTGTACGCCACGATGGCCCGGGTCGCCGGCGTCGACCGGGCCGCCACCTTGGCCGAGGCCCGGCCCGGCGAGCTGGCCCGCTCCGCGCTCGACCCGTCCCGTGCCCAGATGCAGCTGGGCTGGCGCCCGTGGACCGACCTGGCCACGGGCAGCGCCGCGGTGCTCGAGTTCTTCCGCACCCGCGACGGCGTCGCCTGACCGGCCCCCGGCATCGGCCCGGGGCTCCTCGCTCGGTCGGCGCGCTAGCGGAAGAGGTCCTCGGCGGGGTCGCGAACGATCTCGTCGCGGACGCTGCTGGTGCGCAGCCAGGCCGGGTCGACGCCGCGGATCACGGCGACCGGGAGGCCGGTGGCCTTGCCGAGGACGAGGTCGGCGGCGCCGGCCAGCTCGTCGACGATGGCGACCTCGGTGACCTGGAGCTCCCGGCCCTGCGTGTCGTGGGTGCCGCGGTGGTCGAGGATGGCGCCGATGCCGGCGCAGCCGATGGCCACGTCGGTGAGGCCCCGGCGCCAGGTGCGGCCGAAGGTGTCGCTCACGATGACCCCGACCTCGACCCCGGCGCGGGCCCGGATGCCGTCGCGGATGCGGCGGGCCGACCGGTCGCTGTCGTCGGGGAGGAGCGCGGCGTAGCCGAGCTCCACGTTCGACAGGTCGATGCCGGCGTTGGCGCACACGAACCCGTGCTTGGTCTCGGAGATGACCAGGTCGCCCCGCCGGCGCAGCACCCGGACGGTCTCCTCCTCGACCAGGGCCTTGTGGCTCAGCGGATCGTCGGGATCGACCGCCACCAGCATGTTCTCGGCCTTGGACACGATCTTCTGGGTGACCACCACGACGTCGCCGTCCTGCAGGCCGCCGTGGTGGTCGGCGACGGCGGAGGTGATGATGCCGGCCAGGTCGTCCCGGGGCCGGATCTCGCCGATGCCCGTGACGCCGAAGATGCGCAGCTCGCTCATCCGGCCAGCACCGTGCGGGCGAGGGCGGCCGCGAGGGCGGGGGTCTTCATGATGCTCTCGGCGACGATGGGGCGGATGCCCTCGGCGGCCACGGCTCCGGCCAGGTCGGCGTCGGCGTGGTCGATGACCAAGGCGTCGGCCAGCGGGGCGTAGAGGCGAGCGACGCCGACCACCGTGGCGTCGTGGCCCAGCTCGGTGAGCAGCCGGTCCGCCGGTCCCTTGAGGGCCGATCCGGCCACGATGGGGGACACCGCGACCGTGTCGGCCCGGCGGGCCGTCAACGCCTCCCGGACCCCCGGGACGGCGAGCACGGGGTCGATGGACACGATCGGGTTCGAGGGGGCCAGCACCACCCGATCGGCATCGGCGAGGGCGGCGATCACGTCGGGGCCGGGGGCGGTGGCCTCGGCCCCGTCGAAGCGGACGGAGGACACCGGCACGCCGTGCTGGCGCTGCACGAAGTACTCCTGGAAGCCGACCTCCCGACCGGCGTCGTCGCCCTCGGCCAGGGTGACCATGGTGCGGAGCCGGCCGTCGGTGACCGGCAGCAGGCGCAGCGCCAGGTCCCAGGCGTCGGTGATCTCCGCGGTGATCTCGGTGAGCGTGGCGCCCTCGGCGAAGCGCTGGGTGCGGTACAGGTGGGTGCCGAGGTCCCGGTCGCCGAGGCCGAACCAGGAGATGCCGCCGTAGCGCCGCACACTGTCCATGGCCTGCCAGGACTCGCCCTTGAGCCCCCACCCGGTGTCCGGGTTGATCTCGCCGGCCAGCGTGTAGGTGATGGTGTCGAGGTCCGGGCTGATGCGGAGGCCGTGCAGCTCCAGGTCGTCGCCCACGTTGACGATGGCGGTCACGTTGGCGGGCGGCACCACTTGCACGATCCCCGCCAGCATCCGAGCGGCGCCCACCCCGCCGGCGAGCACCGTGACCAACGAATCCGACGTGTCCTGCACGGCCGTGGACCCTACCGGCGCCCCGGAACCACCCGGCAGTCCACACGGTGACGATCCGCACGCCCGCGGCCGAACGCCGGGTGTCATCGGGGTCGCTGGTCGCCCCGGCGTCGAGCACGAGCCCGGCGAGGGGATGCGAAACCGACCGAGAGGAGTGTGACCCTGGAAGCCGAGTCGTCTGGCCCCCGGCGGACCGGCGGGTGCTAGCGGGCCAGGCCGTCGAGCTCGCCGGAGAGGAGGGCGAGGTCGGCGTCGACCATCATGTTCACCAGGTCGGGGTAGCTGGTCTTGGGCTCCCAGCCGAGCTGCTTCTTGGCCTTCTCGTGGGTGCCGACGAGCAGATCGACCTCGGCGGGGCGGAAGAACTTCTCGTCGACCTTCACGTACTGCTCGTAGTCGAGGTCGACCCGGCCGAACGCCAGCTCGCAGAACGAGCGCACGGTGTGGGTCTCGCCGGTGGACACCACGTAGTCGTCGGGGGAGTCCTGCTGGAGCATCAGCCACATGGCCTCGACGTAGTCACCGGCGAAGCCCCAGTCGCGCTGGGCGTCGAGGTTGCCGAGGCGCAGCTCGTCGGCCATGCCGAGCTTGATCTTGGCCACGGTGTGGCTGATCTTGCGGGTCACGAACTCCAGGCCGCGCCGAGGCGACTCGTGGTTGAAGAGGATGCCGGAGCTGGCGTGGAGGTCGTAGGACTCCCGGTAGTTGATGGTCATCCAGTGGCCGTAGACCTTGGCCACGCCGTAGGGCGACCGGGGGTACAGCGGGGTGTCCTCGGCCTGCGGCACGGCCTGGACCTTGCCGAACATCTCGCTCGAGGACGCCTGGTAGAAGCGGATCTCGGGGTCCACCAGGCGGATGGCGTCGAGGATGCGGGTGACGCCGAGGCCGGTGATCTCGCCGGTGAGCACCGGCTGGGTGAAGCTGGTCTGCACGAAGCTCTGGGCCGCCAGGTTGTACACCTCGTTCGGACGGTGCTCCTGGAGGATGTGGATCAGCGACACCTCGTCGAGCAGGTCGCCCGGCACGAAGGTGATCTTGTCCTGGAGGTGGGCGATGCGCTCGAAGTTCACGGTGGACGAGCGCCGGACCATGCCGATCACCTCGTAGCCCTTCGAGAGGAGCAGTTCAGCGAGGTAGGAGCCGTCCTGGCCGGTGATGCCGGTGATGAGCGCGCGCTTGGTCATACGTAGGATTGTCCCCGGCCCGCCCGGCGCTGTCTGTCAACTGGGTTGGCAGGATCTGCTCGCACCCCGAAGGGCCTGCTCTGCAGCATGGACACCTGGGAACCCACCTGGCCGGGACGGCCACCGGGCGCCGGCTCGCTCGGCCAGCGCATCGCCACGCTCCGGGTGGACCGCGGGTGGACGCAGCAGCAGCTGGCCGATCGCCTCGGCATCTCCCGGGTGGCCGTCAGCCACCTCGAGACCGATCTGAACACGCCGTCGGAGCGCACGGTCGCCCTGCTCGCCGGCCTGTTCCGCCTGGAGCCGCACGACCTGGTGGCGGGCACCTCGTACCCCACCGCGAAGAGCGACCGCCTCCCGCTGGTGGTCACCCGCTGGACCGAGGTGGAGCACCAGCTCGCCCTCCTCCAGCGGGACCTGTGGTGGCTCGACGGCGCCGACGGTGCGGTGGAGCCTGCGCCCCGATCGCTGGTCGACCAGGTGCTGGGCGGCTGGGACACCACCCTCGCCAAGCTGGCGGGCACCGTCCACGACGCCACCGAGGTGGCGGTGCTGGCCCAGGCCCGGGAGCAGGTGGCGGCCCGGCGCACCCGCTGACGCGCCCGCTGAGGGCGCCCTGCGGGCAGATGCGGGTCCGCTGCGACCCCGGTGGGGATCTAGGTCACGACGATCTTCACCTCGCCCGTGCCCGACAGGGTGCACTCGCCCACGAGGGTCATCGGGCTGCGGAAGGTCTGCGTGAGCGTCTCGCCGGGGCGGACGGTGAACGGCCCGACGGTGGCGATCTCGGTGTCGTCGTTGCGGACCACGATGGTGTCGTCCACCTTCATCTCCACCTCGGGGGGCATCAGATCGATCTCCTGGCCGGCGGCCAGGTCGGCTGCGGTGCCCTCGGGGACCACGAAGGTCATCGTCTCCGGCGGGCGGTCGCGATCGATGAGGGCGGCGATGCCCACGGCGGCCAGCCCGGCCAGGACGGCGACGACGGCGACCAGGAGGATCGGGATGCCCCACCCGCGCGCCCGCAGGGGCACCGGGCCGTCGATCCCGAGCTCCTGGTCGGCGTCGTCCACGATCAGCCCTCCCGGACCTCGGCGGTGACCGTCCGGTCGCCGGCCACCTGGAGCGACAGGGTCACCTCGAAGGTGTCGCCGACCTCGAGCGGCTCCACCAGGTCCAGCAGCATGATGTGGTAGCCGCCGGGAGCGAGCTTCACCGTCTCGCCGGCGGGCAGCTCGATCGACTCGACCGGACGCATGGTCATGGCGTCGCCCCCGCCCATCTCGGTGGTGCTGGTGTCGTCGTCGCCCATCGCCTCGGTGGTGCTGGCCTCGCCCTCGTCGGCCATGACCGTCTCGTGGATCTCGGTGGTGCCGGCGATGTCGGTGGGGACCGAGGCCCCGACGAGCTCGTCGTCGATCGGGCTGGTGATCTCCAGGTACACGGCGCCGGCCGAGGTGCCCATCGGGCTCTGGCGGGCCCAGACGTCGTCGATCTGCAGGGACGGGGCTGTGGTGGTGGTCTTCTCCGCGGCGGTGGTGGAGCTCGAGGAGCTGTCGGAGGAACCGCAGCCGGTCAGCAGCAGGGCGCCGACCACGAGGCCGGTGGCGGTGCGGGTGAGGGTCTGGGTCTTCATCGGTCGGGGTGTCCTTCGGTTCGGGTTGGGATCGGTGGGTCGGGGGGTCACGAGGCGCCGTCCTGCTGCGCGAGGAGGAGCTCGAGGTCGCTGGCCATCACGTCGGCGCCGGTGCCGAAGGACCATTCGACGACCACGTCGCCCTGGTCGTCGACGACGAAGCTGCGGGCGCTGTGGCTGACGTCGGTGGACCCGTCGGCGTTCTTCACGACGGACGACGTCACGCCGAAGCCGTCCTGGGCGGCGTGCAGCTGGTCGGGGTCGTCGGTCCGCAGCGGATGGCCGTCGGTGGCGAACGAGCCGAGGTACTGGGTCATCACGTCGGCCGTGTCCCGCTCGGGGTCCACCGTGGCGAAGGCGACCTGGACGCGGTCTCCGTCGGCACCCAGCTGCTTGCGGGCCTTCTTGATGTCGTAGAGCGTGGTCGGGCAGACGTCGGGGCAGTTGGTGTACCCGAACGCCACGAACAGGAGCTTGCCGTCGTCGGCCCGGAAGGCGAAGGGGGTCTCGGTGTCGCCGGCGGCCACCTCGGGCAGCGACAGGTCGCCCACCTGGAGCGGCTCGTCCCGGACGATGCCCTGGATCTGGTCGGCCTTCGTGGTGGTGGTCCCCTCCGCGTCGGAACCGCTCCCGCAGCCGGCCAGGGCCACGCCGGCGACGAGCAGGGCGGCGACGAGCAGGGCGGCGGGCAGGGCGGCGGTGCGGGTCAGGTCACGCGGTGATGCCATAGCGATCCTCGATCTCCTTGGTGAGCTCGGCTTCGGTGAGGGCGCCGAGGTGGCGGCCCACGACGTTGCCGTCGGCGTCGACGAACACGGTCCCGGGCAGGCCGCTGACCCGCAGGTCCGTGAGCAGGGTCTGGTCGTCGTCGACCAGCAGCGGGTAGGTGACCCCCGCCTGGTCGGCGGCGTCGGCGGACGCATCGTGATCGTCCTCGTCGGTGATGCCGACGATGGTCACCTGGTCGCCCAGGTCCTGGTGGACCTGCTCGAACGCCGGCATCTCGGCCCGGCACGGCGTGCACCAGCTGGCCCAGAAGTTGATGACCATCGGCTTGCCGCCGGTGTCCAGGTCGGCCGGCTCGCCGGTGTCCAGCGAGCTGAGCGATGCGGCCGGAAGCGGCTTGCCCTCGCCGCCGTCCTGGTGCGCGCAGGCCGGCGCCGCGAGCACGAGAGCGGCCACGGCGAGGGTGGCGAGGAAGGCGGGGAGGCGGTCGATGGAGGAGATGTCGTCCATCCAACACGGGAAGTTCCGGGTGCGGGGAAGGTTCGGGACCTTGGACCCGGAAGGTTGTGACGAAGGTCCCGGTTCCCGTTTGATCGAACAGGTGTTCGACGCGAAGATCGGACGCGTGGCGTTCAACAACCCCTCGATGCCCTGGTCCGAGCTGGAACGGCGGCTGGCGCGGGACGGGCGCGCCCTGCCGCCGCCGGACTGGGCGAACGGGGGCGACAGCCCGGCCTGGTCCCGGAAGCGGGCTGCCTACGAGGCGCCGGCGGACATCACCGGGGTCGGGGCGCGGGGAGCCGTGCCCTACGCCGAGCTGCACTGCCACACGAACTTCAGCTTCCTCGACGGGGCGTCGCACCCCGAGGAGCTGGCCGAGGAGGCGGCCCGCATGGGGCTCGAGGCGCTGGCGGTCACGGACCACGACGGCTTCTACGGCATCGTCCGCTTCGCCGAAGCGGCCCGGGCGGTGGGGATGCCCACCGTGTTCGGCACCGAGCTCACGCTCGACGGTCCGGTGGCCCCACCGCTCGGCGAGGCCGACCCGCCCGGCGAGCACCTGGTGGTGCTGGCCCGCTCACCGGAGGGCTACGCCCGCCTGGCCCGGGCCGCCACCACCGCACAGCTCGCCGGTCAGAAGGGCGCCCCCCGCATCGGCGTCGACGCCCTGGCCGAGCTGGCCGGCGGCGAGTGGGCGGTGCTCACCGGCTGCCGCAAGGGGCCGCTGGCCACCGCGCTCCACCGCGACGGTCCGGCCGCCGC
This sequence comes from uncultured Acidimicrobiales bacterium, assembly GCA_937926025.1. Lineage (GTDB taxonomy): Bacteria > Actinomycetota > Acidimicrobiia > Acidimicrobiales > Iamiaceae > Aquihabitans. The sequence continues at coordinate 2,480 of CALANQ010000072.1, read as the reverse complement.
CGGTCGGGCGCTCGACCGGCTGGTGGGGCTGTTCGGGCGGGAGCACGTGCACGTGGAGCTGTGGGACCACGGCGACCCGCTCGACACCGCCCGCAACGACGCCCTCGCCCAGCTGGCCGTCGCCCGCGACGTGCCCCTGGTGGCCACCAACAACGTCCACTACGCCACGCCCGCCAAGCGTCGCCTGGCCACGGCGCTGGCCGCGGTGCGGTCCCGGCGCTCCCTCGGCGAGATCGACGGCTGGCTGCCCGGTGGCGCGGGCGCGCACCTGCGCTCGGGTGCCGAGCAGGCCCGCCGCTTCGCCCGCTACCCGGGCGTGGTGGAGACGGCGGCGGCGCTGGGCCGGGCCTGCGCCTTCGACCTCCGCCTCGTCGCCCCGAACCTCCCGCCCTACCCCTGCCCCGACGGCCTCACCGAGATGGCGTTCCTCCGCCGCCTGGTGGAGCAGGGCGCCTCCCGCCGCGACCGCTACGGCCCCCGCCCCGCCACCGCCACGACCGCCACGCTGGGGGAGCGGGCGTGGCGGCAGATCGACCACGAGCTCGACGTGATCGAGGCGCTGGGGTTCCCCGGCTACTTCCTGATCGTGTGGGACATCGTCGAGTTCTGCCGGCGCGAGGAGATCTACTGCCAGGGGCGGGGATCGGCGGCCAACAGCGCGGCGTGCTGGGCGCTGGGCATCACCAAGGCCGACGCCGTGCGGCTCGGGCTGCTGTTCGAGCGGTTCCTGTCACCCGAGCGCGACGGTCCGCCCGACATCGCCCTCGACATCGAGAGCGGCCGGCGCGAGGAGGTCATCCAGTACGTGTACCAGCGCTACGGCCGCCACTACGCCGCCCAGGTGGCCAACGTCATCACCTACCGGGCCCGGTCCTCCATCCGCGACATGGCCAAGGCCCTCGGTGCCGACCCCGGCCAGCAGGACGCCTGGTCCAAGCAGCTCGACCCGTGGAAGGGCGTGACCGGCACCGCCGAGCTGCCGGACCAGGAGATCCCCGCCGACGTCCTGGAGCTGGCCGCCGAGGTGGAGCACTTCCCCCGCCACCTGGGCATCCACTCCGGAGGGATGGTCCTGTGCGACCGGCCCGTCATCGAGGTGTGCCCGGTGGAGTGGGCCCGCATGGAGGACCGCACGGTGCTGCAGTGGGACAAGGACGACTGCGCGGCGGCCGGCCTGGTGAAGTTCGACATGCTCGGCCTGGGCATGCTCACCGCCCTGCACCGCACGGTCGACCTGACCCGCCGGCACCGCGACCCCACGGTCGACCTGGCCACCATCCCCCAGGACGACGCCGTCTACGCCATGCTCTGCAAGGCGGACTCCATCGGCGTGTTCCAGGTGGAGTCCCGGGCCCAGATGGCCACCCTGCCCCGGTTGAAGCCCCGGACCTTCTACGACCTGGTGGTGGAGGTGGCGCTCATCCGGCCCGGGCCCATCCAGGGCGGATCGGTGCACCCGTACATCCGGCGGCGCAACGGCAAGGAGCCCGTCACCTACCTGCACCCGCTGCTGGAGCCGGCGCTGCGCAAGACGCTGGGCGTGCCGCTGTTCCAGGAGCAGCTCATGCAGATGGCCATCGACGTGGCCGGGTTCTCACCGGGCGAGGCCGACCAGCTCCGCCAGGCGATGGGCTCCAAGCGCTCCACCGAGCGCATGGAGCGGCTGCGGGGCCGGCTCTACGAGGGCATGGCGGAGCGGGGGATCACCGGCGCCGTGGCCGACGAGATCTTCGCCAAGCTGGCGGCCTTCGCGAACTTCGGCTTCCCCGAGAGCCACTCGGTGAGCTTCGCCTACCTGGTCTACGCGTCGGCCTGGTTCAAGCTGCACCACCCGGCCGCGTTCTGCGCCGGCCTGCTCAACGCCCAGCCGATGGGCTTCTACTCGCCGCACACCCTGGTGCAGGACGCCCGGCGCCACGGGGTCGAGGTGCGCACGCCGTGCATCGACGCCTCCGCGGCCGAGGCCACCCTGGAGCCGTGCGATCCGGCGGTCAGCACCGGTGGGGTGGCGGTGCGGCTGGGCATCTCGTCGGTGCGGGGCATCGGCGACGACCTGGCGGAGCAGATCGCCGCCGGTCGGCCCTACGCGGACATGGAGGACGTCGCCCGCCGCAACGCGCTGTCGCTCGCCCAGCTCGAGGCGCTGGCCACCTCGGGGGCGTTCGCCGCGTTCGACGACGACCCCGAGGGGGCCCGGGGCCCGGGGTCGGGGCGGCGCACCGCCATCTGGGAGGCGGGGGCGGTGGCGCAGGGCTCGGCCGACCAGCTGGCCGGCATCGTCACCGGCGCCACGGTGCCCACGCTCCCCGGCATGGACGACCGGGAGACGGCGCTGGCCGACCTGTGGTCCACCGGCGTCTCGCCCGACGGGCACCCCACCCGCTTCCTCCGGGCGGAGCTGGACCGGATGGGCGTGGTGCCGGCGGGGGAGCTGGCCGGGCGCGACGACGGCAGCCGGGTGCTGGTGGGCGGGGTGGTCA